>NZ_JARKPW010000051.1:0-8513 GCF_029975095.1 Aminiphilus sp. | reverse complement strand
GCGGAGAAGGCGCACCTGCTCGACTGTTTTCCCGACGGGCTGCTCCGGCGGATCGAGCACTTCGGCAGCACCGCCGTACCGGGACTCGCGGCCAAGCCCATCGTGGACATGCTCGTGGAGGTGACGAGCCTCGACGCGACCCGGGAGCGCATCGCCCCCGTGCTGGAGGCCCAGGGGTACGATTATTTCTGGCGTCCTTCCTGGGGAAACGACACGCCCCCCTACTACGCCTGGTTCATCCGGCGCGACCGCCGGGGCGTGCGGACCCACCACATCCACATGGTGGAGGCCCACTTCGAGCACTGGGACCGGCTGCTCTTCCGGGACTACCTCATCGCCGAGCCCCGCACGGCCCGGGCCTACGGGGCGCTGAAGCGAAGCCTCGCCGCCATCTTTCCCCGGGACCGCGTGGCCTACACCAGGGGAAAGACCGCCTTCGTCCTCCGCGTCACCGCCCTGGCGAAGGCCCGGTATGGTGCGCCCCGCCGGGAACGACGATGACGGCATCGAAAACAGGACGGCGGAGCCGTTTTTCGGCTCCGCCGTTTTTTAGTCTTCCGAAAGAGGGTTGACATGCCAGATAAATCACTCTATAGTAGAAAGCGTAATTTAACGCAAAATAGACGCATTGGTGGCGAAAAAAATGAGGATCGGACTCGTCGGACCATCAAGCCTTCTGCGAAAAACCCTCTCGGCGGTGGCGGAGCTGGAGGACGTGGCCTTCGTTCCTCTCGAATACGTCCTCCCCCGGGAGGCCCCCGATCTCGTGGACAGGAACCAGAACGACCTGGATGCCGTCTTCTTCTGCGGTTCCATTCCCTACTGCATCTGCCTCGATTCGGTGCGGCGCTCCGTCCCCTGGTCCTACCTTCCGCTTCGCACCACAGGGCTGCTCGTCGCCCTGGTCAACGCCCGGGAGCATCTCCGCGGCAGGGTGCGCATGAGCGTGGACACCCTGAGCGAAAGCGAGGTCCGCGAGGGCCTTGAGGACTGCTCCCTCGACATCGACGCCATTTTCACGCATGAGTTCGATTTTACCCATGTTTCCGTGGAGGAGATCGCGAAGTTCCATCTCGCGCTCGTGGCGGAAGGGAAGGTGGACATCTGCCTGACCTGCGTCGAGGCCGTGCACCGGTCCCTTCTCGGAAAAAACCTCCCCGCGTTCCGGGTGACGCCGGCGCGGCAGACCATCCGGAGCGCCGTGGAACGGCTGATTCTCGAAGTGCGCGGCCAGAGCAACACGCTTCTTCTGAGCGTGGTGGGCGTCTTTCGTCCGGAGGCCCCTTTCGAGGGGAGGCGCCAGTACGAGGAGGCCATGCTGAAGTTGAACGGCAGCCTGGTGGAGTACGCGAAAAGACGGGGCATTCTCGCCATTCCCCGGGATTCGTCCAGCTTTCAGACCATAGAGACCATGGGGCAGTTTCTTCTGGGGACGTCCGACCTCACCGATGTGTCGTTCCTCTCCGGAATGAGCGCCGCCTGCGGCTTTCCCGTGGTCGCGGGCTTCGGAGTGGGGCCGAGCCTGAGAATCGCGGAGGAGTACGCGGCGAAGGCAGCGGACGTGGCCCGGGAGAAGGGAAAAACCTGTTACCTCTTCGACGGCAAAAGCGCGCGCCCTCTCGGCATGTCCAGGGAACCGGCGATGCTCTTCTCCCATTTCGACGCGGAGATCGACGGGCTGGGAAAACGGATGGGGCTGGCGACGCCCACGCTCTGCAGATATGTCCAGGGGCTGATGTGTTTCGACGGAACGTTCACGGCGTCCGAGTTCGCGAAGATCGTGGGCATCCAGCCGAAAAGTTCCCGGAAGGTCATGAACATGCTCCTTGAGGCGGGGCTCGTCCGGGAGTGCGGTGTGCTTTCCTACGCGGGAAGGGGGCGGCCGCAGCGGCTCTACCGGGCGACGGAGGATGCGTTCCGGTTCCATTCCCGCACGCTGACCGGGGGAGGAGGGGATGTAGAGGAGCGAAGCAGGGTGTAAGCAAGGTCGTGCAGTCCGTCATCCACGGTGCAGTGCAGTCTGTAGCGCAGCGTCGTCCGTAGTCGCGGCATTCTTCTTCTCAGAGACGAACAGACAGCGAGGAAGGAGAGGCTTCATGAACAGAAACGGATATCGGTTTTTTGCGCTGACACTTGTTTTCGTGCTGTCCCTGGCAGTCCTCGGCGCGGGGGCTCCCGCGAAGGCCGCCGAATATACCTGGAGTTTCGCCCAACCCTGGACCCGCCCGCTGACCGATGCGTCGTTCACAAAGTTCTGCGACCGCGTGAAGGAATATTCGGGCGGCCGCATCGAGGTCCGCTTTTTCCCGAGCGGACAGCTTGGCAGCCACGACGAGAATTTCCACGCCATGCAGGAGGGGAGCCTCGAAATCGGCGTCTTTTCCCCCTATCCGACGCTCGTTCCCGGCGGGTGCGTTCCCAACATGACCTGGATCATCGTGAACTGGAACGAAATGCGCCTTGCCTACCGGCAACCCGACGGCATTCTCTACCGCGTCATGAAGGACGCCTTCGAGGACGTGGACGGGCACCTGCTCTTCGCCTGTTCCCAGGGTGCCTATGGCCTGGGCAACAACAAGCGTCCCCTGCGGACTCCCGACGACCTCAAGAACCTGAAGCTCCGGGTCTCCGCCTCTCCCGGCGGCGTGAAGACGCTGACGAACATGGGCAGGGGCAGAGGCGTCATGCTCGAGACGATTCCCTGGGGCGAACTGTACAACGCCCTTTCCCGGGGCGTCGTGGACGGATGCTGGACCATGTGGGCCTCTCTCGTGGAAGAGCGTCACTGCGAGGTGCTGAAGCACTATTCTGATCTCAATTTCATCTGGGACAGCACTTATGTGGTCATGAACAAGGAACTCTGGGACAGCCTGCCCGACGATCTCAAGGCGGCCGTCACGAAGGCCTCGCTCGAGACGGAGGCGGAGCTGCTCGCCGTTCAGGAGAAGGCCGAGAAGGACTTCGTGGAGAAACTCAAGGGGCGCAAGGATTTCACCATCACCTGGCTGACCCCGGAGGAGCGGGACGCCTTCCGCGAGGCCTCGGACATGGGGCCCATGTGGGAGGAACTGTGCGGCAAATGGCTCGAGGAACGGTATCCGGGGCAGAACATGGTGAAGGTCATCCCCGCGGAACTCGAGAAGATCCACAAGGAAGTGACCGCCAAGGGAGCGACGCAGTAACCCGGCTCGCGAACGAAGGGGGCGCGCTCCTGCGCGCCCCCTTCCGCTGAAAAGGAGGGAATGGCTTGCCCTGTATCGCCGCGATCCTCAAGGCCATCGAGAAGATCGAGAACTTCCTCTGCTACACCGGGCTGCTGGGGATCACCTACCTGACGTTCGTCCTGGTCGTCAACCGCTATCTCATCCACTGGGAGGTCATGTGGCTCGGCGACTTCACGCAATATCTGTTCGTCTTCATGGCCCTCTGTGCCATCGCGTTCACCACCCGGGAGGACGGGCACACCTCCGTGGACATCCTGAGCCAGGTGTTTCTCTCGGGAAAACCGAGGGCGCTGCGGGCCTACAAGACCGTCATTCACGCGCTCACGCTCGTCACGCTCTGTCTCTTCCACGGTCCCGTGCTGCAGTTCGCGACGAGGGCGATGAAGCGCCCGTCCTACGGAACGATGGTTCCCTGGTTCAACACCTCCTGGCTCATCGTGACCTGCTATGTCATGCTGGTTTTGTGCATTCTCCACACGGCGATGAGCCTGGTGGGACAGATTCCCCTTTTCGCCGGGCGAAAGGAGGCGGAGTGACATGGAAGCCTCCCTGGTCGCTCTCGTCACGCTCTTCGTCGGCATGGCCGTCGGCATGCCCCTCTGCTGGCTCTTCATCGCCAGCTCCATCGCGGGACTGCTGACGTCGGGTTCGTCGATCACCTTTCTGGCGGGAACCTTCTACCACGCGGTGGACAACAACGTCCTGATGGCCGTGGGCTTCTTCATCTTCGCCGGAAGCCTGCTCTCCGAGGCGGGGCTTGCGGACCGGATCGTGCGTTTCTCATACGCGCTGGGGGGGCGCCTCCGGGGGGGGGAGGGAGGCGGTCGGCATCGTCTCCACGCTCTTTCTCGGGGCGCTCACGGGCTCCTCGATTCCCTGCATTTCCGCGCTCATTCCCCTGCTCGTCCCCCGGCTCGAACGGTACGGATACGAGAAACGCTACACCGCCGCGGTGATCTGCTCCTGCTGTTTCCTGGGATATCTCATCCCCCCGAGCGTGCCCGCGCTGCTCTACTGTCTCATTGCCCAGCAGTCGGTCTCCGCCATGTTCCTGGCGACGGTCATTCCGGGGCTCCTGATCGCCGGAGGCTACGCGATCCTGAACTACGTCATCTGTCCCCGGTACATGAACCAGGCGCTGGTTCGGGAAACGCTCACCGTGTCAGCCACCTTTTCCGAGGCCGTGAAGGAGCTGGGCAGGTCCACCTGGGTCGCGCTTCCCGCGCTGGGATGTCCGGCGCTCATCATGGTGGGCATCTACGGCGGCATCTGCACGCCCAACGAGGCGGGGGCCATCGCCGCCGTGTACTGCATGGTCATCGGTTACTTCGTCTACCGGGACCTGACCCTCGAAGGGACCCGGCGGGCGCTCCACAGCTCCATCCTCTCCATCGGCGTCGTTCTCGTCCTCATCGCCACGGGAACCGTCTTCGGACGCTACCTCATCAAGATCGGGGTCGCCCAGATGGTGGCCAACTACGCCATGACCCTGTTTCACACCAAGGGCATGATCCTCCTGTCGATGAACGTGGTCCTGCTCGTCCTCGGCATGTTCATCGACGGCACGCCGATCCTCGTGCTGGCGGTGCCGCTCTTTCTTCCCCTCATGCAGGACCTGGGGGTCAACCTCGTGCATCTCGGCTCCATCGTCATCCTGAACATCGGGCTGGGGGTCATCACCCCGCCCTTCGCCATGTCCCTCTTCGTCGGCACCCGCCTCTCGGGGTGCACTTACATGGAGCTGGCGAAGATCGTCCTGGTGTTCTTCTTTCTCGTCGGCATTCCCGTGTTGCTGCTGACGACCTACATCCCGGCGCTTTCCTGCTGGCTCCCCACGCTCGTGCTGGGGCCGGAGGTCGTCGGACCGTGGTAAGATACCGCAGACAAGGAGCGCGAACGACCCTATGAAAATGGACCTTGCGATACGAAACGGTTTTCTCTTCGACGGCACGGGAAATCCCGCCGTGAAGGCGGACATGGGCATTGCGGACGGACGCATCGTCCGGATCGGACGGATCGACGGAACGGAGGCGGAGCGGACGCTCGACGCCTCGGGGCTCGCGGTCTGTCCCGGGTTCGTGGACATGCACAACCACGGGGACAACGGAATTCTGGCCTTCCCCTCCGCGGACAGCCACATCATGCAGGGGGTCACGACCTCGGTCACGGGGAACTGCGGCGAGTCCATGGCCCCCCTCGACGACGGGACGATCGAGCTGGCCCGACGCTATGTTGCTCCCTTCGTGCCTCCCTGCGAGGCGGTCGACTGGAGCTGGAGGACCAGCGGAGAATACATGAGGGCCGTCGCCGCCGTCGGAACGGCCCAGAACCTCGCCTTTCTCGTCGGGCAGGGAACGATCCGCATCGCCGCCAAGGGATTCGCCTCCTCCCGGGCGAGCGCCGCAGAGATGGCGCACATGAAGGCCCTGTTGCGGGAGGCTCTCGCCGACGGCTGTTTCGGCCTTTCGAGCGGCCTGATCTACCCGCCCGGGAGCTTCACCGGGACGGAGGAACTTCTCGAACTTGCCGGGGAACTCGCTCCGGCGGGCGCGCTCTACGCGACCCATCTGCGCAACGAGGGGAACTACCTTGCCGAATCGGTGGAGGAAGCCCTTGAACTCGGCAGGCGATGGAACGTCCCCGTGCAGCTCTCCCACCACAAGGCGCTCGGGCGCCCCAACTGGGGCAAGGTCCGCCACACCCTGCGCATGATGGAGGAGGCCCGCGCCGAGGGCATCGACGTGTGCTGCGACGCCTATCCCTACACGGCCGCGTCCACCACCGTGACGTCCCTGCTGCCTCCCTTCGCGCTCGAAGGAGGCGTGGAGGAGACGCTGCGGCGCCTCCGGGAACCGGAAGCGCGCCGCCGGATGGCCGAGGAGATCCGCAGGAAGGGATGTCAGTGGGAGAACTGGATCGCCGACGCGGGACTCGAGAACATCGTTCTGAGCGAGTGCTCCCTCCGCCCCGAGGTGGAGGGAAAGACCCTGCGGGAGATCGTCGGAACGCACGCTGCCGGGGCGGATCCTCTCGACGGCCTCTTCGACTTTCTCGCGGAGGTCCGGTGCCTGGCGAAGATGGTCATCTTCGCCATCGACGAGGAGGACATGAAGGCGGTGCTCGCCCATCCTCTCTCCTGCATCGCCTCCGACGCGTGGGTGTCCGCTCCGTCTGCGGGGGGCAGGCCGCACCCCAGGGGCTACGGAACCTTTCCGCGCTTCCTGCGCCGGTACGTGCTCGACGGGAAGCTCATGACGCTCCAGGAGGGCATCCGGAAGATCACCTCCATGCCCGCGTTCCGGCTGGGGCTGCAGGACCGGGGGCTGCTGCGCGAGGGATTCCGGGCGGATGTCACGCTCTTCGATCCGTACAGAATCTGCGACCATGCGACGTTCACCGATCCGCACCGCTTTCCCGAGGGCATTCCCTGGGTGATCGTCAACGGTGCCGTGGTGGTGGAGGAGGGACGGCTCACGGGCAGACGGCCCGGCATGATCCTCCGCAGGGCGTAACGGAAAGAACCGGAACGTGTCCGCCGATGCGGGGGAGACGACAGGGCCGGGGAACTGCCGATGGTTCCCGTCGGCGGTTTTTCGGTATGGTATCGTCGTGGCGGAGGGAACTCTCCGCGGCGGGGGCAAATGCCCGAGTCCGCCGGTGCGGACGCCCGGGGGCCCGACAGCGGACCCTTTTGAACATCCGGATAGTGCAAAACCCTGAACGAGGCGGGGAACGACGATGACTCCGAAAGAAACGGGCTCGACGGAACGACACGGCGAAACGGAGAAGACGGCTCCTCCGGAGCGGGTGCGGGAGAGTGCGCCGCCGGATGTGGAGGCGGTGCGACGGGGAGAACGAAGCAGCAGGCGATGCGGACACGGACAATGACGGCCTATGAGGCGGCGTCGGACACCCAGGCGGAGTGCGCCTGCGGTGCCGGAAATGCGGACGGAACGGGGCCGTCCGGGTCGACATCCCGGGATTTCCGGGATGCCGCCGGAGGTGGCGCCGGGATGTCTTCGGGCGGTCCTTCCGGCGATGCCCGCCCTCCGTCTTTCGAGGGATGCGACCCCGCCTGCCTCGGGTGCCTCGCGGGGCGGCTTTCTTCCGCCGCGTCGGAGGAGCGCAAGGTCGCCCGGGCGCGCCGGGCTCTCGCTCCCTGGGCGGAACGCCTGGCTCCGCTGGTGACGGCCCCGCCGGAGCGGCAGCTCGCCTACCGCGACCGGGTTGCCCTTGCGGCGCACCACGACCCCGCGGCGGGGTGGCGCTTCGGCATGGAGGGAACCGCCGACCGTCGCGCCGCACATCGGCGGGACGGCGCGAGCCGCCCACGCCCTTTCGTCTCGTTGATGGACTGTCCGCTCCATTCCCTCCGGGTAAAGGCGGTGCTGCGCCTCCTCGGCGACGCCCTCTCCGCCGCGGACCCCGGAGGAGCGCTGCCTCTGGCCTTTGTCGTCCTCTCGGGGAGACAGGCCACGCTCATTCTCAAGAGCGCCCGCGATCCCGGCGACGCGGCCCTGGGGCTTCCGCGGCTCCGGGATTCTCTCGCGGCGGCGGGCGGAGAGGGGCTCTGGCTGCACCTGCATCCCGCGGCGGGGGTGCGCCTCTTCGCCAGGAACGGATGGCGCCTCCTCTGGGGAACGCCCCGCTCCAGGGACGAGCGGGGACTGTTCTACGGCCCGACGGCCTTCGCCCAGCTTCTTCCGGAGCTGCACGACGCGTCCCTCGCGGCGGCGGCGGATTTTCTCCGTCCCGCTCCCGGGGACCGCGTGGCGGACCTCTACTGCGGCATCGGGGCGAGCCTCGCCCTGTGGCGTGCCCGGGGCGCCGAAGCCCTCGGCGTGGAGACCTCCCGAGAGGCCCTCGACTGCGCCGCCCGCAACGCTCCGGGAGCCCCGCTCCTGCGCGGAACCTGCGCGGCGCGCCTTCCCCAGATCCGTCCGTGGCTGGACGAGGCGTCTCCCGACCGGCGCCTCGTCTACGCAAATCCCCCCCGGTCCGGGCTCGAACCGGGCCTTGCGGAGGGGCTCGCCGCCTGCCGTCCCCGGCGCGCAGTCTATCTGGCCTGCAGTCCCGGCACGCTCGCCCGGGACCTGCGCCTCTTCGAGGCGCTGGGCTTCGGCGTGGCGCGCCTTCTCCCCTACGACTTCTTTCCCCGCACCGACGCCGTGGAAGTGCTGGCCCTGCTGGAACGCTGAGGACACACCGTCCCCTGCGCCTTTTCGCCTCCGTGTCGCTGTGCCTTCGTTCCTCTCGCAGCGGGTCGCGAAGTTGTGTGCGTTCCGCCTG
>NZ_JARKPW010000035.1:0-15258 GCF_029975095.1 Aminiphilus sp. | reverse complement strand
AGACTATTCCGAATCTGTTTCCATGTCGTTTGCCGATCATCTTCGATCACCTCCGTATGGGTTCAGGGAAAATGTACTCGGCCGCGGCATTTTGGATATCGTGGGATTTACGGACCTCCACACACCCGAACTCTACGTATTTCGCTTCTGCGGAGAAAAATGAACCCATCTTCGCGCCGCACCGGAAAGAAGCACGCAGCGGCATCAAGAATGCTTTTCGCTCCCGCGTCTCCGAAAAACCAGGGAATGCCCCAGCCAGAGAAACCCGAGCGCCGCCGCAACTGCCCCGAGAACCACCGCGGTGGACATCGCCTTCTCCAGACTATCCTGGCGGAGCGAATCGAAAAGAACGCGGTAGAGACCATAACCCATCATAAACAGAGGGCAAAGAACGGCACCCCTGACACGTCGCTCCTCGAAGGCGCCGAGCTTCCGCTCCACGATGAAGAGGAGGCAGAGGAGAAACAGCCCCAGAAATGCCTCGTAAAGCTGTGTCGGATGACGCAGGACATCTGTCCTGTCGAAAGGGAAATGGACTCCCAGGAACGAGGTCGTACGCCTTCCGAAACAGCAGCCGTTCAGGAAGCACCCCCACCGTCCGATGGCGATCGTGACAGCCAAGGGGAGACTTGCCGCCTCCGCGACGGGCCAGAGGGGACGCCCTTTGTGCCGGAGATATCCGAAGGTCGTGAGGGCAGCACCGAGCATGGCAGGAACGGCGGAGAGCCCGCCTTCCCAGGGCGCGAACGCGAGGAGCGGATTCGCCGAGAAATAGCTCCAGTTGTCGATGACGCCCCCGACACGTGCGCCCAGATACATTCCGCTCAACGCCCAGAGGAGAAGACGCGCCGCCTCCGGTTCTTCGTAACCGAAGATGTTCATCAGACGCGACTTGGCCCAGAGGACCGCCACACACAACGCAACGGTCCACAGCACGTAATAGCTGTGGACCGGAACGGAACCGATGGAGAAAAGAACGCGGTACATGCGTCCCTATTTTCTGTTACGGAAACGGTACGTCACCGTTCCGCGCGCCGAGGTGGCGCTCTTTTTAGGCCAAATCACGACCCGCCGCAGAGGTTCTTCTCCCACGGATCGGGTCTCCACGTCCGTACGGTCCTTCAGTTCGACATGAATGAGACGCCGCTCCCAACTCGTCATGGGCTCGAGGGAAACGGGCCGTCGACGGGAAAGGGCATCTTCCGCCGCGGAAAGAGCAAGGGTGGCGAGCGCCTGCTGTCTCCGCTCCCGGTATCCCTCACTGTCGAGTTTGATCCACTGCCCTTGGAGTTCTTCACGGAGCATAAGATTGAGCACGTACTCAAGGGAGCGCATCGTCTCATTCGAGGCAAGGAGCAAATCCTTGTCGGGACCGGCGAGATCAACAACACCATCCTCGCGCAATGTCGCTTCGAGATCGAACTCCATCTTCGCGAGCAGTTTCCTCAGTGTGTTTCGGGCCAGGAAAAAGGAACGGTCGAAAACCGGAACCACTTTGTAAGTCGTCCTTTTCCCCAGGAGTCCGAAAAAGCGTTTTTCCTCGTCCACCAATTCCACATGAAGATCTTCGGGTTCCAAATACCATTTTGCCGCGGCAGCCTCCAGCGCTTCCTCCGGAGAAGCCGCTTCGAGTACCAAGGACTCTCGTTCCGTCACGAGCGAACCTCCTTCCCCACACCCCTTCGGGAGGACACTCCTCCTCCCGGACACGGGGACACGGACTTTCCCTTACTCGCCTTTTACCTTGACAGGTGGTTTCTCCTTGAACAGTGCGGGTTTCTCCTGCATCTCAATGTCGGTTCTCCTGTGGACCCACCACTGCTGCGCAACGCCGATGAGTGAGGAAACCGCCCAGTAGAGCAGCACACCGCCGGGCAGGCTCAAACAGATGAACACCAGAAAGAGCGGCATGAACCAGTTCATGAACGCCATCTGCGGATTCGAGGCACCCGTGAGCTGCTGTTGGAACCACGTGATATAGCCGATGAAGGCCATGAGAATCACATTCCCCAAATAAAGCCCCACTTGCGAGAGTCCTCCCGGATTGGCTCCGATGGCGTTCACGATGGCCATGAGCCCCACCTCCGGATCCGTGATCCCGAGGGCGGAACCGAGAGCCCCGTACACGGATTTGTCCAGATGGACACCGAGAAAGGAATAGCCGGTGAGGTTCAAGTCCATGAGAACGCGGAACAGGAGAATCAGAATCGGGAGCTGCACGAGAAGGGGAAGACAACCCGCCGCGGGATTCACGTTGTTCTCCTTGTAAAGAGCCATGGTCTCCTTGTTCAGTCGCTCCTTGTCTCCCGCGAACTTTTCCTGAAGCACTTTGAGCCTGGGCTGGAGTTTCTGCATTTTCTGCATGCTCACCAGTTGTTTGTGCGAGAGCGGATGCAGCAGAATTCGCACCACCACCGTCAAAAGGATGATGGCGATGCCATAGGAATGGAACAGATTGTAGAAGAAGTTCAAGATGCCGAGCAGCAGCGCGCTACCCGCATTCCACAGTGCACTCATCTTCGTTCACCGCCTCCGAAAAGCTGTTTCTTCCGTTTCTCGTCCTCTCGGGTCTTTACACCGCGGATTTTCTCGGGAACGGGATCAACCCCCCCTGGGTTCCAGGGACCGCACCGCAAAAGACGTTTCACACCGAGCCCGGTTCCGCGCAGAACGCCGAACCGGAGGATCGCCTCAAGCATATACTGGGAACAGGTGGGATAAAAACGGCAATTCGTTCCCAAAAAGGGAGAAAGACACCGCTGATAGAAGAGAATGGGAAGAACCGCCATCCTCGCCGGGAACGACGCGTCTCGGAAAGAGCGCGGGTTCCCGCCCGGCGAAGAGAAGGACATCTCCGCATCACCGCCGTTCTCCGGAACAGTTTTCGCAAGAGCCCCGAGGAGACGACTGGAGCACTTTCCATTCCACCGGCATCCGGGAGACTCGCAGCAAGCCCTCCGCAAACAAAACCCGTCGCATGTCGTCGTAGACACGCGCAGCAGAATCGCCAAGGGCACTTTGACGAAGCATCGCCACAATCCAGAGTCCTTCCTTCGTCAGAGGAAGCAGGTGACGCAATGCCTCTCGGAGAACACGTTTACCCCTGCTCCGGCAAACCGCGTCGCCTTGCCGCTTGCCAACGGCGACACCCACGCGGGTTATTCCGTCGGGGGCATCCACAAAGAACAACCGCACCAGCCTTCCCTGGATCTTTCGGCCGGTGCGGAAGACGAGGTCGAACTCCCATCCGCTTCGCAGGCGAAGCGATCGGGAAAAGAGAAACGCCACGCCCTTTACTAGACCGCCAACCGTGCGCGGCCCTTGCGCCTTCTGTTGCGAAGAATGCGACGACCGGCGGCGGAACGCGAACGTACCAGAAAACCCATGGCCCGCTTGCGCCGGGTATTGTGCGGTTGATATGTACGCTTCATGGGGACACCTCCTCGAACACATGCAGATGAAGGGAAAAAGCCGCTCTCTCCAGACAGCCGGATTACTATAGCACACCGGATTCACCGGAGCAACTGACAGTCCACAGATCCAGCACATGACCGCAATTCCGTCGCTCCGTTCCAAAGCAAACCGAAACACCCTAAAAAACCGCTTCGGCAAAGGAATATGCCTCAGGAGTGAACCCGCACTCGCAAAGGTCGAACGACCACCCGGGGAAGTGCGTCGAGAATTTTCCAGTCCTTCCTTTCCACCACCCGGCCGTCGAGGATGACCACTCTCCCCTTGTCCGTGCGAGTCCGAATCAGGCGTCCTACGGCCTGCTTGAGGAGCAGCTTTGCCCAGGGAAGTGTCACATCCCGAAACGAGGAACTTCCTTCCAGGCGATTTCGCGCTTCTACAACAGGGTCATTCGGATGAGGAAAAGGGATGCGATCAATGATGACCTGAGTGAGGCCGGAACCGGGAACGTCAATTCCCTCTCGGAAGGACACACTCCCCACCAGGACGGATGCAAGGTCTTCTCTGAATCGACGCAGTAACTCCCCTCTCGGCAGGCTTCCCTGAAGGAAAATGTCGTATCCTCTCTTTCGGGAGGTGAGCCGCTCTCCCACCGTCCTCAACAGACGCAGCGACGAGAGAAGCACAAGAGTGCTCCCCCCGTTCTGTTCCACAAGCTTTTCAACGATTTCCGCCACCCTTTGGTCGTAACCAGGATCGGGAACGGCCATTCCCGTGGAGATCACCCAGACTTCCATCTGTTCCCGCAAGGGGAAGGGGGATTCGAGGACGAGTGTATCGGTCGGCTCTAAACCGGTCTCCCGTCTCCAGAAACGCAGATCTCCTGCCAGGGAAAGCGTCGCCGAAGCGACCACGACGGCATGAGGTGCGCAGAGCTCCACTCCTTCGCGAATCTGCTCGGAACAGAGCGTGGGAGCGCTCTGCAAAGATGTTCCGTCCCACCAATAGGCCCATTCGGGATATTTTTCGACGGCGAGACACCAGGACAGTGCATCGAGAGCTTCCTTCAGCTCGTCGCGCCAGGCGGCCAAGGTCGCTTTTTCCTCCGAGAGCTCTTCGTCCTCCATGTCGTCGAGAAAGGCAAGCGGTCGCAACACGGCCGTCACGGCATGACATATTCCCTGTCCGGTCTGGAGCAGTTTCGGATCGGCGGTGAAAAAGGTCTTCCCCGCCCTGTATCGAAAGGAAATGCTCCCGAAAAGGACTTCGACTTCCCTGTTGCACGCGCCGAGATGTTCGAGAACAGCTTCGCCGTTTCGGCCGCTTCGTGCCAGCGATGAAAGCGCCGACGTGACGACACGTCCTCCGAGAAGGCGTCTCCATTCGTCGAGGCTCGTCGTACGACTCGCGGCAGAACGGGCTGAATCGGCCATGCGATGCGCCTCGTCGCAGACGAGCAGGTTGAAGGAAACGGGAAAGGGGACGCCAAGACCGATCGTGTAGGCAAAAAAAAGATGGTAATTCGCGATGACAAGCCGGGCATCCTGGGCGAGACGGAACGCCCGCAGGACGAAACAGCGCTCTCTTTCAGGACAACGGACACCAAGACATCCTCTCTGCTGTGCTGCCGCAGCAACAAACAGAGGATGTCCTCCGGGCAACTCGAGTTCATCCAGTTCCCCCGTCTCCGTCCTCGAAAGCCAGAGCAGGAGCGCCTCCACTCCCACGCCGGCGTCCCCACTGAAAGAGACAAACCCCTCCGGACCTCCGAGGTCAAAAGCTCTTCGTCTGCAGACATACCTGCCCCGCCCCTTGAGAACAGCGAAAGGAACAGAAAAACCGAGCACGCGAAAGAGAGCGGGGAGATCCTTGTCCCGAAGCTGCTCCTGCAGCGGAATTCCCGCTGTGAGGAACAGAATGCGTGCATCCCTCTTCTGTGCCCAGAGCAAGGCCGGAACGAGAAGAGCAAAGCTCTTGCCTATCCCTGTGGGGGCTTCTGCAGCGAGGATGCCGCCCTCGGAGCGTTCGCAGAGATCCCACACCTGCCTCGCGAGATCCTCCTGTCCCGGCCGCACCTCGTAGTCGGAAAAGTTCTTCGCGAAAGGCCCCTCGGGGCCGAATATCGCCTGCATATCCGTGTTCATCCCATGAACGCCCCTCACCAATTTCTCCGTCTCCCCCGTCCGAAGAAGGACCCCCGTCAAAATCCGGCGCGGGACGCACAATCATAGCATATCTTCGAAAAACATAACTGTCCGGCCACAAACATCACTCCGGGAGTTGCCCAAGGAGCATTCAGCATGTTAAAATGACCTTCGCTCATGACGAAGGAGGTGACAGCATTGCCGAACAAGAAATCCGCCGAAAAGCGGGTGCGTATCGCCGAGAGAAACCGGCTTTACAACCGCTACTGGACAAGTCGTTGCAAGACTGCGGGAAAGCGTGTTCTCGAAGCCGTTCAGGGCGGGAACGACGAACTTGCCCAGAGCAGGCTCAATGAAGCCCAGTCCGTTCTGGACAAAGCGGTGGTCAAGGGTGTTCTCCACAAGAATACCGCTTCCCGCCGCAAGGCGAACCTCACCAAGCTCGTCAAATCCCTTGCCACAGGCAAGTGACTTTTGTCGCAACGCTTGCGGAAAACACAAACAGAGGACGCCCCTCCGAGGGACGTCCTTTTTTGATGCCGTCGCACCCCAATCCGCCCTGGGTTTACTTCATCGCACCCAGAACAATGAGTTCCAGCTCGTTCCACCCGGCACCCCGGCCCCATTTCTCCCGGCAGGAGAAGGCAGCTGTCTCGGCCACAACATGTTTCAGCGTCTCCGGCGTATAACGCGAGGCCGCCTCTTCGGCGAGTTTGCGCTGGTAAGGCCGTAATCCGAGCGCCCGCACCACTTCCTCACGAAGAGACCCTTTCATCAACGACAGATACATGGCTCCGCGAACCCTGTTGTAGAACGCCGTTGCCGCAGCGAGCACCTCGTCTCGTCTGCGCAGGGCCTCAAGGGCATCCAGAACGACACGTCGATCCTTTCGGCAGAATCCGTCGAGAAAATCCAGAAGTGCTTTGCGCCCTTCGTCCACGGAAAGCGTCCTCACGAGAGCACCGCTCACCTGCTCGCCTCCGGAGGCGATGCCGAGTTTTCTGATCTCGCTCCGCAATTCCTCCGGATCTTCGAACCACTCTCCGAGCAGAGCCCCCGCCTCCCGCCCCAGGCGGACCTTCTCCTCCGAGGCAAGGTTCTCTATCCAACGGCGCCTCGCCTCTCCCCAGCGAGGTGGCTCCACCGCCTCCCGCAGAGAAAGACGGGGCAAAAGTCCCTTGGGAAAGTACTTCTTACAGTCTCCACCGTAAACGGCTACAAGAATCGTTTCCGACTCTTCCGGTTCGAGAAAGCGTTCGAGTGACTCCGGGAAAGGTCCCAGGTTCTCGGCGGATTCAATAACGGTGACGGAGGCGACCGTAAAAAGCGTCTTCGTCCGCTGGACGGCAAAAAGATCCTGCCAGGACTTCTCCGCATCGGCTTCGACACGCCGCCCTGTTTCATATCCTTTCGCCGTGCAGGTTTGGAGAAGTTCGGACAGCAAACGCCGCTGGGAGGACCCGGCGGCGTTCACCACGAACAGGTGGGGCATTATTTTTTCACCACCACGTTCACCAGCTTGTTCGGAACCACGATCACCTTGAGGATCTCCTTGCCCCGGAATCGCTCCTGCACCTGAGGAGTTTCCAGAATTCTTTCCCGAAGCTCCTCTGCGGAGAGTCCCGCGGGAATTTCGAAACGATCCCGGAGTTTGCCGTTTTCCTGGAGTACCACCGTCACCTGGTCCTCCACCAGCGCCTCTTCATCCGCCTCCGGCCAGGGCGTTTCGGCGAGACAGGGAGTATTGCCCAGCATACTCCAGAGTTCTTCGCAGAAATGGGGTGTAAAGGGCGACAGCACCGTCAGGAGCGTCTCCACTCCCTCCCGGAAAAGAGTGCGTCCTCGTTCATCCCGTGCGGAAAAGGCTCCCAATGCGTTTGCCAGCTCCATGATACGCGCCACCGCCGTATTGAACTGCATTTCCTCCTGGATGTCCTTGGAAACCCGGTAGGTCGTGCGGTGAATGATTCGCTTGAGATCCCGCAGTTCCCGCTCTTCGAGATCGGACATGGCGATGCGCTGCCTCCGGGCATCGCGCAACAGAGACAGGCTGTCTTCCACGAGCCGCCATACTCTGTTGAGGAAACGGTGCGCCCCTTCCACGCCCTGATCGGACCAGTCAAGATCCCTTTCCGGAGGCGAGGCGAAAAGGATGAACAGACGCGCCGTGTCCGCTCCATAGCGGGAAATGATCTCGTCGGGATCGACTACGTTTCCCTTGGACTTGGACATCTTGGCGCCGTCCTTGATGACCATTCCCTGCGTGAGCAGATTCTGAAAAGGTTCGCGCACCGACACATACCCGAGGTCCGCCAGAACCTTGGTGAAGAATCGGGCATAAATAAGATGCAGACAGGCATGCTCGATACCGCCGATATACTGATCCACGTTCATCCAGTAGGCGGCATCCTCCTTCAGAAAGGGAGCCTCCTGCGTCCAGGGGGAGGTGTACCGCAGAAAATACCAGGAGGAACAGATGAAGGTGTCCATGGTGTCCGTCTCGCGCCGGGCGGGACCGCCGCATTTCGGACAGGTGGTGTTCACCCAGGAATCCGTCACGGGGAGAGGGCTCCGTCCTCCTTCGAGGAGCTGCACCTCCATGGGAAGTTCCACGGGAAGCTGTTCCTCCGGGATGGGAACGATGCCGCAATCGTCGCAGTAGACCACCGGAATGGGAGCCCCCCAGAAGCGCTGCCGCGAAATGAGCCAGTCCCGGATACGGAAGTTCACTTCCCGGACGCCGTATCCTTGCTCCTCCGCCCAGGCGGCCATGCGGGGAATCGCCTCCTGCGAGGGTGTTCCGTCGAAAGATCCCGAATTGCACTGGATTCCAGGCTCTTCGAAGGCCTTGGACATCGTGTTCCCGTCAAGTTTCGTTCCGTCCGCGGGAGCGATGACCACGCGAACGGGAATGCCGAACTTGCGGGCAAAATCGAAGTCGCGCTGATCGTGGGCGGGAACACCCATGATGGCTCCGGTACCGTATTCCATGAGGATATAGTTTGCAATGTACAGAGGCACCTCTTCGCCGTTCACGGGATTGACCGCCGAATACCCCGTGAAGATGCCCTTCTTCTCTCCTCCCACGGCCGTCCGGTCGATTTCGCTCTCGGCCGTGACTTCCCGAACAAAGGAGCGCAATTTCTCCGCTTGAGGAGAGCGTGCGATGATTTTTTCCACCAGAGGATGCTCCGGCGCCAAGGCAAGGAAGGTCACGCCGAAGATGGTATCGAATCTGGTGGTAAACGTCTCCAGCGCTTCGCCGAATTCCGGAACGGAAAACGCGAGACGTACACCCTCGGATCGGCCGATCCAGTTCTCCTGCATGACACGTACTCTCTCAGGCCACCCGGGAAGCTCTTCGAGTGAGTCGAGCAACTCCTGGGCATAGTCGGTGATGCGCAGGAACCACTGCTCAAGAGCGCGCTTCGTCACCGGCGTGTGGCAACGCCAGCAATGCCCTCCGTCAATCACTTGTTCGTTGGCGAGAACGGTTTGACAGTCGGAACACCAGTTCACCGGTGCATGCTTCCGGTAGGCGAGTCCCTTCTTGAAGAACTGGAGGAAAAGCCACTGCGTCCACCGGTAATAGTCGGGGTTGCAGCTCTCCACCCGGCGACGCCAGTCGTAACTGCAGCCCATCCGCTTGAGCTGGTCCGTCATGTGCTCGATATTCTGCCACGTCCACTGATGGGGATGCACGCCATACTTGATGGCGGCATTTTCCGCGGGAAGCCCGAAGGCATCGAATCCCATGGGATGCAGCACGTTGAATCCCTTCATCCAGAGGAACCGGGCCAACAGATCCCCGATGGAATAGTTCCGAAGATGCCCCATGTGCAGAGCGCCACTCGGGTAGGGAAACATCTCCAGACAATAGAACTTGGGCTTGCCCGGATCCCGTTCCACGTGAAAGACGCCCTTCTCTTCCCAGTACTGTTGCCATTTCTTTTCAACGGTCGGAAAATCGTATCCCATTCT
This sequence comes from Aminiphilus sp., assembly GCF_029975095.1. Taxonomy (NCBI): domain Bacteria; kingdom Thermotogati; phylum Synergistota; class Synergistia; order Synergistales; family Aminiphilaceae; genus Aminiphilus; species Aminiphilus sp. The sequence continues at coordinate 5,722 of NZ_JARKPW010000035.1, read as the reverse complement.
GTCGCGACCTCCTCGCCCGCCTCGGCGGGCGGAAAATTCCCTTCTGATCCGGAACGACACACAACCCATCCCCCGGGCGCTTGCCGAAAAACCGGAATTCAAGGCGGATCCTTTTTTCGAGGTACACCTCGGATCGGCAAACGCGCACCATTATGCCACGACGCGGAGAGAACCGCAAAGCCGTCCCATCGCGCCCCGTTCTCTCCACGTCCCTCGCTCTGCTCGACTCCTCACTCCTGCGCCGGAAACAACATCCACGGCACGGCATACCAGATATCGAGGCAGACGCGCCTTTTCGAGCGCCTCACGTCAGGAATTACCCTGGTGCCGTTCCCCCGAAGCCCGAGTCTCCTGCTCCTTCGCTTCCGAAAGAAGGTGTCGTTCAAGAAAAGGTTTCACCAGGTCGATCGGAAGAGGGAAGATGGTCGTGGAATTCTTCTCGCTCGCAACCTCCCGCAGCGTCTGAAGATACCGGAGCTGAAGCGTCACCGGAGATTTTTCCATGAGATGCGCCGCCTCGGTGAGCCGTTCCGCCGCCTGAAACTCGCCCTCGGCATTGATGACCTTGGCCCGGCGCTCTCGTTCGGCCTCGGCCTGCCTGGCCATGGCGCGTTTCATCCCTTCCGGAAGCTCCAACTCCTTCACTTCCACGGCGCTCACCTTGATCCCCCAGGGATCCGTTCTTTCATCGATGATCTGCTGCAGTTCCTGATTGATCTTGTCCCTTGCGGAGAGCACTTCGTCCAGTTCCGCCCTGCCGATGACCGATCGGAGTGTGGTCTGGGAGAGCTGGCTGGTGGCCATGATGTAATTCTCCACTTCGACCATGGAGCGGGAGGGATCCATGACGCGGAAATACACTACGGCGTTCACCTTGATGGGAACGTTGTCCCTCGTAATGACCTCCTGAACGGGCACATCCAAGGTCACGACCCGAAGGTCCACGCGGAGTACCCGATCCACAAAGGGAATCACCAGCACCAGCCCGGGTCCCTTTGCGGCGATGAGACGCCCGAGGCGGAAAACCACCGCTCTCTGGTACTCCGGGACAACTTTCACCGCGGAGACGAAAAGGATCACCAGAATGAACAACCCTCCGAGGCTGCTTCCCGCACCGACCAGAATTTCCAGTATTTCCCGGATCATGAACGATCCTCCTCCTTCTTTTCCTCTTTCGATACGGTGCGGACGACAAGGGTGAGACCCTCCGCACGCACCACCTCAACTCTGGAGCCCACGGAAAGGTTCTCGCCGGACTCGGTCCGGGCACGCCAGAATTCACCGTGACAACGGATCATTCCTTCCGGCAGAAGAGCCTGAACGACATCTCCGGCGGCACCTACGAGCCCCTCCTTTCCCGAGGTGGCCCGCTTCCGAAGAGAACGAACCACAAGCCACGCCGCGAGGACGAAGAACACCGCAAGGGCGAGGACAGCGCCGACCATCATCTCGTAGGAGAAGCGCATCAGCTCCCCCCCTGGAGCGCGAAAAAGCACAAGTCCCCCCACAAGGAGCGCCGCGGCGCCGAAGACGCTCAAAATACCCACCCCCCCGACGAGCACATCCGTCACCAGCACCGCGATGCCCGCAAGCAGGAGCACGATACCCGCCCAATTGAAGGGAAGCATGCGGAGACCGAAGGCACCGAGGAGCACCATCACCGCGCCGGAGACGCCGAGGACGAATCCCCCCGGCGAGAGAACTTCGAAGACAACGGCCAGAAGCCCTCCCAACAGAAGGAGGTACGCCACATCCGGCCTGGAAATGAGTTCGAGCAGGCGGAGCGATTCCGACACGGGAAGCTCCGTCACTTCAACATCCCGGAGAAGTATCTGCCTGTCCTTTCCCTGAACGATGACGATCCGTCCGTCCACCGAGGCCAGAAGCGTCTCCAGGTCGGAGGTGACGACATCGACCAGACCGGCCTCCAGAGCTTCTTTCGCGGTGAGGGAGAGACTCTCCGTGACCATTTTCGCGGCCAGTTCGGCGTTGCGGTCCCGTTCTCCCGCGAGGGAACGCATCTGCGCCGCCAAATCGTTCGTGATCTTGCGGTTCAGCTCCTTGCTTTCCACATCCCGTCCGGAAGCCATGACAGGATGGGCCGCACCCATGGTCGTTCCCTCCGACATGGCCGCAACGTGGGCGGCCTGTACGAGAAAGGCTCCCGCGGAGGCGGCCCTGGCTCCCTTGGGAGCGACCCAGACGACCACGGGAAAAGGTGCGTTCAGGATGTTCTGCACCATGCCACGCATGGACGTGACGAGCCCTCCCGGTGTGTCGAGTTCAATCACGAGGAGGGAGGCCTCCTGCAGCTTCGCCTTGGAGAGCACCTCTTCCAGATGTTGTTCCATGGCGATGCCGATGCTCCCTTTTATGGAGGAGACCACGACTCTGTTCGCCCCGAAGGCCTCCGTAGTCCCCCACAGAAAGCACGATACGAGGAGGAGCACACGCAATACCCCCAAGAGACGGTCCGTCCTCCAGCACACGGAGAAGTTCTCTTCCCTCACGGCAGAACAGCACGCAGTGTTTCCGTCAAAGACCCCACGCGCACCACCTCCATCTCGCACTCCAGATCCTTCGCTTCGCGCCGGCTCACCAGGGCTCGCGTAAACCCCAGGCGCGCCGCCTCTCGGAGACGCCCCGCAACCCGACCACAGGGGCGCACTTCGCCGGCGAGTCCCACTTCTCCCAGAAAACAGCAGCGCCCCTCCAGTGCCCTGTCCAGCATGGACGACGCCAGAGCCGCACAGAGTGCCAGGTCCGCCGCGGGATCCCGGATCTGCAGCCCTCCCGCCACATTCACGAACACGTCAGAACTCCTTGAGGAAAGGCCGCAACGCTTTTCGAGCACCGCCAGGAGAAGCTGCGCCCGATTGAGCTCCACCCCTCGGGTGGTTCGTTTCGGATAGGGGTACGGGGTCTGGCACGCCAGAGCCTGGACTTCCGCAACGAAAGGACGCGTTCCCTCCAGGACGACCGTCCTGGCAACACCGGAGACATCGTCCTGCAGACCGCTCCAGAAGATCCGCCCCGGATCCGCAACGGGAAGAAGTCCCTTCTGGGCCATCTCGAACACACCCAATTCGTCCGTTGCCCCGAAACGGTTCTTCGAGGCCCGGAGTAACCTGTGGGACGATGCGTGTTCCCCGGAAAAAGAGAGAACCGTGTCCACCATGTGCTCCAGCAGTTTCGGCCCCGCGATCTGACCGTCCTTGGTCACGTGTCCCACAAGCACCAAAGGCACGTTCGTCCCTTTGGCCGCGTCGATGCAGGCCTGAGTCACCGCACGAACCTGCGTCGGCGTGCCCGGCCAGGTCTCCGCCTCGGCGGAACGCATGGACTGCACGCTGTCCACCACCACCAGAGCGTACTGCTCCACCCCTTCGAGAAACAGCGACGGATCGTCCGATGCGACCAGCTCCATTTCCTCCGACACCGCGCCGAGGCGCCTCGCCCGCTCCGCCACCTGAGACAGGGATTCTTCTCCCGAAACATAAAGAACCCGTTTTCCCACCTCCGCCATGGCACCGCAGATCTGCAACAGCAGCGTTGACTTGCCTATTCCAGGCTCTCCGGCAAGGAGAGTCACTCCTCCGGGCATCCATCCTCCGCCGAGAACCCGGTCCATTTCGTCCAGGCCCGAAGAAATCCGTCCCCCCGACGACACGTCCCGCAGCAGCACCGCTCCCGCCTGGCTCTTGCGCAAAATGCCCGAGCCCTCTCTCCGGGGAGCGCGAAGCGATGTTCCGCTTCCCGGGATCCGTTCTCTCTCGAAACTTCCCCAGGCGCCGCACTGGGAACAACGCCCCAACAGCGACAGGGCAACATGTCCGCAGGCGGAGCAGACATATCTTGCCTCTTCTTTGCGCGCCATACCCGTCTCTCCTCGCCGAAAAAATGCACCGACCGCACAAGAAGCCCCTTCGCCCTTTCTTCAACCGTTCTTTTCGAGAGTCTACCTTTCAAAAGAGAAGCTGTCGAGAGAAAAAGGCCTTTACAGAGCCCTGCCCCCGTGGTATCATGCCCGAGTCTTGCGAGCCTACCATTGCACTTGTTCATCTTAATAAAGGAGGAGCCATGAACTATCTCAAAAATGTTTCCCCATCGAATGAACCGATTCTCTCCGCCGCGAGGCAAAGTACCGCCGCCATCGTCCAGGCGGTACGCCAACGCGGCTGGTCGGCGGTTCAGGAATTTTCCGCCAGATACGACGGTTTCTCGGGTCCCTTCCGCATTCCCCGGGAACGAGCCGTCGAGGCACTCTCGGCCATGTCTCCGCATGTGCGCACCGCACTGGAAACTGCCGTGAGCAATGTACGAACCTTTCACCGTCTGCAGCGTAACCTCTTCCGGGACTGCACCTGGGAGATCACCCCCGGCGTCGGCGCGGGCCTGCGCTTCCTTCCCGTGGAAAACGTCGCGGTGTACGTTCCGGGGGGTCGCTACCCTCTTCCCAGCACCGCCGTCATGGGCATCGTGGCGGCCCAGGAGGCGGGGGTTCCCCGCATTGCCGTTCTCTCTCCGCCCCGAGGTCCCGAAGGCATCCACCCCGTGGTTCTGGGAACCCTCGGTCTCCTCGGAATAGAGGAGATCTGGGCGCTGGGAGGAGCCCAGGGCGTTGCCGCCCTCGCCCTTGGAACAAGTCCTGTGGCAAAGGTGGACATGATCGTCGGCCCAGGAAATGTGTACGTCACGGAGGCCAAGCGTCTTCTCTTCGGCGAAGTAGGCATCGACGGATTGGCCGGCCCGAGCGAAGTCCTCGTGGTGGCGGATGAAACGGCTTCCCCCGATTTGATCGCTGCGGATCTCCTCGCCCAGGCGGAACACGATCCTCTGGCCCGAAGCATTCTCCTCGCCCTTGACGAAAAAACGGCTTCTGCTTCTCTGGCGGCGACGGAACGGCTCCTCGAAGCACTTCCGGAGGAAAACGCCCGCATCGCCCGGGAATCCTGGAGTACGGGAGGTGTCGTCGCAGTGTGCACTCTGGAGGAAGCGGCGGCCTTCGCGAACCGTCTCGCGCCGGAACATCTGGAACTTGCCCTCGCCGATCCGGAGAGCGCCCTTCCGCTCTTTACCGCCTACGGGGCGGTCTTCCTCGGTCACTTCAGCGCCGAGGCTTTCGGCGACTATGTGGCGGGAACGAATCACATCCTCCCCACGGAAGGCCGGGCACGCTTCGGCGGCGGCCTCTGGACGGGGACTTTCCTCAGACCCCTGCAACAGCTTCGCCTTTCCAGGGAAGGAGCGGAAGCACTCGCGGAGGCGGGAAACGCCCTGGCGACAGCGGAGGGACTTGCCGCTCACGCTCTTGCCATGGCGAGGCGGGGACTCCCCTCATGAACCGTATCCCCAAGGGATGCCGCAACGTCGGAGGATCGCTGGCGGAAGCCATGACCCAGAGTCGCGAAGCCGTTCTGGGAACACTTACTCAATACGGCTACCGCCCTCTCTGGCCCTCGGGGCTGCAGCTTTCCGAAGTCGTCTGGGATCGCCTGGCCCCTCATTTCCGGAATCGTCTGCTGGGGCTCAATTCACCCTTCGGCGAGCCCTGTGTGCTCCGGGGAGATCTCACCCTCGCCGCTGTCGCCCATCTCGCCACGCATTACGCACCCCATGAACGTCCCCTGCGGCTCTGCTACGCCGACCGAGTGTATCGTATTCCCGGACCTTCGGACACGGAGCTGGAACAGTTCCAGGTCGGGGCGGAACTCCTCGGGTG
>NZ_JARKPW010000031.1:0-23327 GCF_029975095.1 Aminiphilus sp. | reverse complement strand
GTCCTCCCGGTGAAGTCGAGGTTTTTTCCTCAAATCCACACCACTCTCCAGGCAGGAGGTGAGCGTTTCCGTCATCCCCGCAACATCATTCTACCCGTCCTCCTCTGGAGATCCAAGAAAACTTCTTTTTTTCTCGGGTCTCAGTGCGGCAAGAAGGGTACTCCAGGCCGCAAGGTCATCGAGGGAACGAGGTGGGACCTGAAGCGAGAGGGGCAGCAGGCGCCGCATTCCCCTGGGAGGGTGCAACGCCCAGTAGAGCCGGCGGGCATCGAGCGTGGAGTATCGCTCCTCCACGACACGAAGGGCAAACGCACCTTCCGAGAGAACCTTTTCCATTGATTCCGATCCGGTTCCGTTCCCGAGGAAAAGAACCCGTACCTCCTCATCCGGCACGTTCTCCGCACATCCCTCGGTACGCCATGGCTCCAAATCTCCCCATCGCCTCGTCCGGAGAACATCCAGAAAAACCGACAATGCCGAAATCGGGGCAATCCCTCCAAGAAGAAGCGTTCCATCCTCCCCCGAAAGGACCCAACCGAATTTTTCCCTTCCCGGATCGACACCGGCTAACACGAGATCATGGCCTCCGTGGAAGCCCACCGGGGATAGAGCCACATCCACTGTTCCGGATGGGAAACGATCCATTCGCTGAGGACATCGTTACTGCACCACGCCGCATCTTTCTCGTCCTCCCCGAAGGGAGCGCCATCTTTGCCCTGCAGTGGCGGGAGAAAATGAAGATCGTGGAAGATTCCATCCTTCCTGCGAACCATGAACACGGGCACCACGGAAGCTTCCAGTTTGTACGCCATCTTGACCGGACCATAAGGTGTGCTTGCGGGAAGACCAAGGAAAGGGACAATGAGTCCACGGTCCTTCGGATCCTGATCGAGAAGTACCGCGAGCACTTCGCCTTTCCGCAGACAACGAAGAGCTTCTTTCAGATCGAATCCCTTACCTATGGTGACGACACCGCAAGAGCGCCGCAGCTCGGCGATGAGGTCGGAAATACGGGGATCCCGCTGTTCCGCACCGATTGCGTTCATGGGATATCCCCGTTCCGCAAGCAAAGCGGCGGCCATCTCCCAGCTCCCGAAATGCGCCGTGAGGAGAATGACGCCCTTTCCCCGGGCGAGGGCGTCTCGAAGATGTTCTTCTCCATGAACGGTGACGAAACGTTTCACCTGTCCTTTCATTTGAGGAAGCCGGATAAACTCCACGACACTGCGTCCTATGTTCCCATAGGAGCGCCGCACGATATGCCGTGCCTCGGGCATTCCCACTCCCAGAGCCCGGACGCAGCGAGCTTCCGCGCCGTCCACACGCTTCTTGTCCCAGATCCACAGCAGTGTTCCCAGCATCTGACCGACCCGGAGAGCAGTGCGGTGAGGCAGGTGATTCACCAATCGCCGCACAACACAAAGCATCTTCCAAACTGCCTCCCGATTCACCCCTGACGTCCCTCCTCGCTGTAACGACTTCCACACGGTCTCGTGCCTCCATGAAGGTCTCCCCTGCCTTCTCCGGAGCGCACCGTTCCTGTTCCGCTACATTCTCTCCACTGCCTACTTGACCGACAGTGAAGACATTCTATACTTTTCTCCATAATTCTGAAGCGACAAAACCGCTCGGGAGGTGTGTCATGCTCGGAAAAATCCTCTACCCTTCGGACCTTTCTCCCTTCTCCCAGAAAGGGCTCGCCTGGGTCGCCGCCAAGGTGACACAAAAAGAATCGGAAATTATCATCGCTCACGTGGTGAACCCCGCTGCCGGGTACAACACACCGCACCTCGTCCGGGAAGCGGAGATCAGGCTCGCTGTCATGGAGCAGAGCCTCCTGCCTTACAATCTGCGCCACGACACGGTCGCTCTTGCGGGGGAAGAATTCGAAACCCTCGCGGAATACGCACAGAACGAGGAGTGCACGCTTGCGATTCTCCTCGCCGAACCGGACGACGATCTCCTCGCCTTCGTCCACAAACTGGCAATCCCACAGTTGATCCTCAAGGCCGACGGAGAGGAGCTCCCCGAGAGAGACATTTTCGAGCACGTGGTTATCGCCGTGGGGCTTTTCGAAGAGAGAACCGAACATCTTCTCGAAGCGGCACGGGCATTCCTCGAGGGGAGAAACGCCTCCGTGACGCTCCTTCACGCCGTCCCTCTCGATGACCCCGGCAACGCGGATCTTCTCGTGCAGGCCGCAGATGCGGCACTCCAGACCGTTTCGGATGCACTGACTCCCCTGGTAAAAGAAGTCCGCGCCCGCCTCGTGAGCGGCTATCCCGAGGAGGAACTCCCTGCAGCACTGCAGCAGCTGGAGCCGTCTCTGCTCATCCTGGGAGTCTCCCAACACGGCGAACTCTGGGAAGTGCTGGTGGGAAGCGTCGCCAAAGCACTCATTGAAGAAACACCTTGCCATATCCTCATTGTCCCGAACTGACGTTTTTCCCTTTCGGACACAACCACTCTCTTTCCATCATACCAGCATTTTCTCCGATCCGAACGAACGAAGCGGAGGCGCCGAGAGTTTCCGGCGCCTCCGCTTCGTCTGGAAGCCACACTCCTCCGGATTGCCCGGAGAAGACACCACCCTCGTAAGGCTGCCTCTCGGTTTACGCCCCGAGGGGAACTGTTTCCTTTCCCGCCATGAAACGCTGAACGAGGAAGAACGCAAAGAGTGTCGCGATGACCGCAACCTTTGTCACTGTTCCGGGGAGAAACGCCGCGACCCCCGCCAGAATTGCGATGGCCCGGGAGGGTACTCCGAGATTGCGGAACATCCATCCCTGCCCTCCCGCCGCCAAGGCCACCACGCCGAGGAGGGAGGCCACGACGAGAATCGCCAGATGGAACGGCTCGGGCTGCTGAAGAAGAATCATGGGCGTGTAGATGAACGTGTAGGGCAACAGGTAGGCCACGATGACCATGCGCGTCGCGTGGATACCGGTGCGCGTCGGGTCTGCACCGGCAATGCCCGCTCCGGTGAAGGCGGCGAGGCAGACGGGAGGCGTGAGATCCGCCATGATGCCGAAGTAGAACACGAAGAGGTGGGCCGCCAGGGGCAGGACACCGAGTTTGATCAGCGCGGGAGCGATGATGGTGCTCGTGACGATGTAGTTGGCGGTGGTGGGAAGCCCCATTCCCAGCACGAGGCAGGCCACCATGGCGAGCACCAGGGTGGGCAAAAGCCGTCCCCCCGCCACGTCGATGATGTTGTTCGAGATGGTGAGCCCCAGGGACGTGAGGGACGACGTGCCCACCACGAATCCCACGAGAGCGCAGGCGATGGCCACGCCGAGAGCTCCCCGGGCACCCTCGTCGAGGGCGGCGAGGATCTCCCTGATACCCAGGCGCGTGTGCGCCCGGAACATGCTCACCACCACCACAGAGATGATTCCCCAGTAGGCGGCGGCAAGGGGTGTGTATTTCTGGAGCAGCATGGTGATGATCACCGCGAGGGGGATCAGGAGATGCCCGTCCCTGCGGAAGACCTCACCCACCCGGGGCAGTTCGGAGCGATCGAGCCCCTTGAGCCCCCGTCGCCGGGCACGGATGTGCACGTTCACGAAGAGCGCCCCGTAATAGAGGATCGCGGGAATGATGGCCGCCGCCGCGATCCGAAGATAGGAGATGCCGAGGAATTCGCTCATGATAAAGGCCCCCGCCCCCATGATGGGGGGCATGAGCTGCCCCCCCGTGGAGGCACAGGCCTCGACGGCTCCCGCATACTCGGGAAGATATCCCACGCGTTTCATCAGAGGAATCGTGAAGGCCCCCGTGGTGGCCACGTTGGCTACGGAAGAACCGTTGATCGTCCCGAGAAGCCCCGAAGCGACGATGGCCACCTTCGCAGGCCCGCCCGGGCTGTGTCCGGCCACGGCCAGGGAAAGTTCGTTGAAGAAGCGTGCCCCCCCGCTCCGGGAAAGAAACGCCCCGAAAAGGATGAACATGAAAACGAACGTGGCGGACACACCCAGGGCCACACCGAAGAGTCCCTCCGGGGTGAGGTACATGTGCTGGATGATGCGGGAAAGCGAGTAGCCTCGGTGCATGAACATTCCCGGCGCATACCGCCCGAAGGCGCAATAGAGGAGGAAGAGAAAGGAGAGCGTGGGAAGAACTTTACCCACGATGCGCCGCCCCGCCTCAAGGACCAGCACCATGGTGAGCACACCGAGGACGACGTCCGAGGAAAGCGGACGCGCCCCTCTCCGGGCGATCTCGTTGAAGAAGAAGACGATGTACCCGGTACCGACCACGGCAAGCGCCGCCAGCATCCAGTCATACCAGGGAATTTTCGTACGATTCAGCTTCGGGGACGCGGGATAGAGCAAAAACACCGCCGCGAGCGCAAAGGTCAGGTGCACCGCCCGCTGGATCGCCGTGGGAAGAAGGCCGATCCCTGCCGTATACATGTGAAACAGGGACATGGCGATACACCAGGCGGAAACCACATATCCCTGCCATCCCGTCAGCCTCCGGTAACGGCTCTCCGTGTCGTACTTCTCCACCAGGCGCTGCACCTGCTCCTCTGCGAGAGACTCGGCTGCAGGAACGTCACCGATGGAGAGTTTCTCCACGTCTTTCTCGTTATTCGACATTGTGCTGCATCACTCCCCTGAACATGAAAAAGGCGGGGCGGCGAAGCGCCCCGCCGCTGCGTGTTGTCCCGCGCGGATATTACTGAATGACGCCCACTTCCTTGTAGTACTTTTCGGCACCGGGATGCATGGGGATCTTGAAGAGCTTGGCGTTCTCGGGGAGCATCGTCTCCATCTTGGAGTTCACCGCCACCACGTCCGCTTTCTTGTCAAAGGCGTTCTTGGTGAGCTGATAGACCAAGTCGGCATCGACGCTGTCCTTCACGGCGATGATGTTCCAGCTTGCATAGGTCTTCACGGGCGCGGTCTGATTCTTGTAGAAGTTCGCGGGAATCGTGAAGGGAACCCAGTAGGGAGTCTGCTCCATGACCTTGTCGAGTACTTCGTCGGAGAGATCAATGAATTCCACGATATCCAGGGTGGTGACTTCCACTACACCGGCGATGCCGAGGGATCCCACGACGATGCCGCAATCAATGCGCTTGTCGCCGAACGCCGCGGCCGTATCGGAAAGCCCGAGGTTTTCCGGAGTGATGTCCTTGTCGGGGTCGATTCCCGCAGCCTTCAGCAGCTCCCGGGCAGTCACCTCAGTGCCGCTCGCCACGGCACCGATGGAAACGCGCTTCCCTTTAAAGTCCGCAATGGATTTGATGCCGCTCCCTTTGGCGACGAGGAGGTGAATGGGCTCGGGATAGAGGGGAAGCATGGCGCGGAGATCTTTCTGCGGATTACCCTCGTACTTTCCCTGCCCCATATAGGCATGGTAGTAGAGACCGTCCATAAAGCCCATCTCCGCTTCTCCGTCGGCCATGAGCTGAATGTTGTTCACCGTGCCTCCCGTGGATTGGGCGCTGGCCTTCACGTCGGGAATCGTGTCGCTCCAGATTTTTGCCAGTGCAGCTCCCACGGGATAGTAGGTGCCGCCGGTGGTTCCGGTACCGATGTTCAGAAACGTCGCCGCAAACGCACCGCTTACCAGGAGCCCCAGACACAGAACCGCACAGAGCGCACTCCACAAAGCCTTCTTACGCATACAATCCCCTCCCCATGTGTGTGGTGTCCAATAAAGCATACAAAGAAAGCAGAGTAGCGTCAACTTCCTCACCCGATTCACGCAAGGCCGGACCAAACATCTCCGTCATTGGGGGTCCGCCGACATGGACGAATGAGACGCATCCCTTGCGCCATCTCCATCACGACAAACGGAGATACCTTCGCCCATCCTGTTTTCCAGATGCGCGAGAATAATGGGGCGAACCATACCGGAGCGGGAGCGTTTATGCCGATACATGGCGTCATCGGCCTCCCGGAAGAAAGACCACACGGAACCCCGCCCTCCAAAACGCACCGCATACCCCATGGAAAGGCTGAGGTAAAGAGTCCCTTCGCCGTTGCTCGTCTCCACCGCGCGGAGAAGCAAATCCGAACGTTCCTTGACGATCCGCTCGTCACATCCCGGCAGGAGCACCGCGAATTCGTCGCCGCCGATGCGGGCAACGACATCGGATCTGCGAAAAGTATTCCGAAGCAATTCCGCGCATCTTCGGAGGAGGCGGTCTCCCTCGGCGTGTCCGAGCGTGTCGTTCACGAGTTTGAGACAATCCACGTCGAAAACAACAATACCAAGGGGATCGAACCGCCCGGCATCGAGCCGGCGCATTTCCTCCTCGAAATAAGCCCGGTTGTACAGGCCGGTGAGCATGTCGTGAAGAGAAAGATATTCGAGTTCCTCCAGTGCCTTTCGACGATCCGTCACGTCCAGGAGAATCCCCTGGAGATGGCTCGGCGTTCCATCCGCTCCTGAACGGACCCACGTACGCTCTTCGATCCAACGGACATCTCCGCTCTTCGTGAAAAAACGATACTCCCGGATATACTCTCTATGTCCTTCCTCCACGTGGTTCGCGGTTTCCCGGAGCACATCGACCCGGTCTTCCGGGTGGATCAGTGCCCAGTAGGAAAGCGCTCCTCCCAGGAATTCTTCCGGAGCATAGCCGAACTGACGAACATTTTCCGAGATATACTCCACCGGCCACTCCGGTCCGACTCTCCAGAGAATTGCCACCACGGGGCTGCGTCCGATGATCGTCTCCAGCTCGTTCCGCCGTCGAAGCGCTTCCTCCAGATTTTCCATAGCCCGCTTGAGCTCGGTGATGTCGAAGAGAACACCCTCCATCCAGCGGGGCACACCCTCTCCGTCGCGAAGAATCCGTCCCCGATCGAGAATCCAGCGGATGCCTCCATCCCTATGGACAATGCGGTATTCCCGGGAATAGCGGTCCTCTCTCTCGCCGTCAACGAGCCATTGAAGAAAAGCCTGGCGGTCCTCGGCAATCATGATGTCCGGAATGGAGAGATCACCGTCGTCGAGAAAACGTTCCACCGCGTATCCGGTGATCTCCGTCACGGCGCTTCCGATGAAGAGTTTGCTGCAGAAGACATCGAGACGGCTTCGATACACGGCACCGGGGATGCTCTGCACGAGATCCCCGTAGCGTGCCTCGCTCTCGGACAACGCAACGAGAGAACGCTCCCGCTCCAGAAGGGATTCTTCGAGCGCTCGGGCATGACGACGTGCTCGTCGCCGCAGCACATGGAACCACCATCCCCCAATTGCCAGGAGAACCACGAGTGCACTCCAGAAAAGAACGCGCTCCACGTCACTCCGGGTTCCCCGCACAACGCCGAACCACGCATCGTGAATCTGACCGTAGCGCCCGGTGGATCGCAGAATATCCATACCCTCCGTGAGAAGCGCCAAAAGCCTCGCGTCGTTCTTTCGCACGGCGAAGCAATACTCCAGAGGCACAAGAGGCTCTCCCACGGACGTGACGTTGTCGATGTGGTGCCGCTTGAGAAGGTAGTGACCTTGATAGGTACCGAGCAACGCCGCATCGTGCACTTCACTTGCAAGGAGGCGCAGCGCCTCCGCCGGGGTCTCCACGGGAACGATTCGGCCGAAAAGGCCGTACTCGGCAGCGAAGTCGTGCATGACATCGCCTCTCTGAACAAGAATCGATTTTCCGCGAAGGTCATCCAGAGAGGAAACCGGCGTGCTTCGCCTTACGAAAATGCTGTGAGAAACGAGCGTGTGAGGAGGCGAGAACTCCACAAGACGACGGCGTGCTTCCGTGCGGAACATGCCCATCAGCATCTGGATCCTGCCTTCCTCCAGGGCAGTACGGACATCGCTCCAAGGGCCGAGAACAATGCGAACGCGCAATCCCATCGCTTCCGCCAGAGCATGCAGCAGATCAACGTTGAACCCCGCAGGACGCCCCTTTTCGTCGAGGAATTCATAAGGGGGGAAATCATGGTCTCCGCCGACGAGGATTTCCTCCTCGGAAGCGGCGAAAAGAACGGCGGAAAAGAACAACGACACGAGGAGAGCGGCGAACACGGACCATATCGGAACGACCCTTCGCATTCCGCTCCCTCCTCCGGCAACGGATCGACCTGGGGATCCCCTGTCTTCAATGCTCAAAATTGCCGTGTTCTCATTTTACTTGACGAAATTTAAGGGTGCAAGTACAGCACGCAACACATCACGGAAAAGACGGCAAGGCAACTCGATCCCGGAGAAGGGATCCCATCTTGGCCCTGCTGCTTCGCTTTCTCGGGAACTCTTGCAGGGTACGACCTGTCCGCCTTCGAGCGGAGGATACCCCAGCGTGCTTGTCACACATCCGACGCGAAAACAACAGGGACGACAGGAAGAGCTCCCGTCGTCCCTGTAGATCCTTTCTCTTTGGGAAGACAACCCACGCCGCTATTTTTTCTCCGCGAGTTTTTCCTTGTAGAGAGCCACAAGATTCGTGTAGTTCTTGAAGACCTCTTCCCTGAAGGTGAGACTGTGCTTGCTGTAATACCGCTCCACTGTCTCGTCGTAATCGTGGGTGCTCTTGGCGAGATTATCCTTCAGGATGTGCGTGCCCACGCGAATGTTGATGACGGGCTTGAAGAGAATGCGAAGGTTCTTCACGTTGGGATATTCCCGATAGATCCATTTGCGGTTGTCGTCCCAGTTGATCATCATGAGCCCGTATTCGCTCCGGGTTTTCGCGGTCCAGACGAGATTGGACTGGGCGATCATCAGGGAGGCGATAAGGAAGGGGTCCACCTGAAACTGCTGTGCCGCCGCCTCCACGTACTCGGCGTAGTTCGCCGCACGTTTCTCGCTCATGTCCTTGTTCACCGTCCGGAAATAGGCCCGAAGCGCGTCTTTTCTCGCGCCGGCGTTCTCCGGGAGATTCCAGAGCTTCATGTACGCCACATCCGGGCTCGTCCGGAAAAGCGGTGTGTAGGCAAACGAAGGCAATGCTCCGAGAAATACCGCCGCAAGAAGAAAAACCGCAAGTCCCACGTTCCGTTTTGTACCACCGTTCATGCTTGTTCCTCCATTCCCTACCGGACACATGCTCCGTCTCCGGCCTCTCCATGGTTCTCTCACCCGGAGATGCGTGCATCGTACCACTGAAAGGATTCCCTCAACCCCGAAAAATGGCGTATTCCCACTTTGCCGGCTACGGGAAAATCTTCCCGGAAAATCCGGGTTCTCTTGCCCGAGCCAAGTTCCGCGTCGACGCTGCGCCGCTTCAGGACATCCGCGTTCTCTCGGGCTTTTCGTGCCCGAGAGCCCAGCGGGAAAGCCCCAGTTCCTCCACTTTCCCGGGTAGAGGAACTCCCCTTTCGTCCCATCCCATGATGCCGTACAGCAGGGTACGCGCCTGCAGAAACGCCTCCCTCGAAATCGTCTTTCCCGCAAGCGCTCCCTCGGGCAAAGGGTCGAAGAGACGGGGAGGGAGCATGTCATCCTCGTCGGAGAAACCGAGTCTCAGGTTGAGAAGGCGCGTTGCCGTAATGCCCCGTTCTCCTATCTTGAGCAGTTCCCAAAGGGACGTGTCCCACCCCGTTCCCGCTCTCACGAGGTCGGGAAGCGCCTGGATGGGAAAATGACTTCTCGGAGCGAAGACGAAGAAGCATCCGCCCAGGTGATTCAGCGCACTCCAGAAAGACCATAGATACGCGTCGGCGACGATCTTCGCCGGATCGAAGGCCAAGGGGTCCATGGGATCGAGCACGCCCAGGCAGGCTACGGATTTGAGGGGGAATCCCTCGGGATTGACGAAGAGCGTGTCGTGGGCGAACTGCATGTGGTCGGCGCCGCCTGCGGCACAGGCATACCCCAGGGCGACCCCGACCTTCCCTCTCGGATCGTGCATGGGCAGTTCCTGCCCCTTCACGGTGAGGACAAAGGAACCGCTTTCTCCTCCAAGACGTTCCGACGCCCGTTTCGACCCCTCGGCGAGGAGATCTCCGATCCCCTCCCGGGCAGCAATGCGGGAGAGGAGACGAAGCATGCCCTCCTCGTCGCCGAATCCACAAACTCCCGCCTCGGAGGGGGAAAGAACACCCTCTTCCACGCACTCCATGAGCCAGGCGATGGTCATTCCTGCAGAGATGGTATCGAGTCCGAGGTCGTTGCACCGTTCGTGGGCTTTTACCACCGCATCGAGTTTTTCGATGCCGCAGAGCGATCCGAAGGAAGCCACGGTTTCGTACTCGGGTCCGCCGAAGGTGGGATCCGCGTCGTAACGCCCTCCCCCTGTGACGCGTTTGCAGCGGATGCTGCAGGCAAAACAGGACCCACGAT
Source organism: Aminiphilus sp. (assembly GCF_029975095.1). NCBI lineage: Bacteria > Thermotogati > Synergistota > Synergistia > Synergistales > Aminiphilaceae > Aminiphilus > Aminiphilus sp. Next base: position 13,073 of record NZ_JARKPW010000031.1, on the reverse strand, counting down.
CCTGGAGAAACCGTTCATTGTAGACCTGCCCTCCTATTTCCGTCGCAGCCTCGAAGGTTCCGCTGCGAAAGTTCCGGGTGGGAAGAATGCCCAGCGTATTGAGCCCGACCACGCCGCCGGGCGTGCCGAACTCCCGGAGCCCGGAAGCGAGAGGATTTTCCTGCCAGTCCTTGAACAGATCATGGCATTTTCTGAGCATTTCTCTGTCTACGGGAGTTTCCGGTTTCGGCGCGGGACAGACCACGGCCTTGATGCGTTTGGATCCCATGACCGCACCCAGACCGCACCGCCCGTTCGCGTGCCGAAGGTCGTTCACGATGCAGGCGTAACGGACGCATCGTTCTCCCGCGGGACCGATGAGCGCCGCGGTGATCCTCCCGTGCCGCTCCTGCAGTTTTTCCAGAGCCGCCTTTGTTCCCAACCCCCAGAGATCTTCCGCGTCACGCACCGCAACGGTTCCGTTTTCCACCCACAGGTAGACGGGACGTTCCGAGACCCCTTCCACGACCAGAGCATCCACACCCTGCGCGCGGAGAGCGGGGCCGAAATACCCGCCGGCCTCGCTCTCTCCGTACGCGCCCGTAAGAGGACTCCGGGCATAGACGCCGTAACGACAGACCCCGGAAAAGGCGAGTCCGTTCAGCAGGCCTGCGGCAAAGACGAGAGGATTCTCCGGCCCCAGGGGATCCGTCTCGGAGGAGACGCGTTCCAACAGGACGGGAAGCGCCAGCCCCTTCATGCCGCCCCAGGTCCGAACCTCTCTCGGGGAGAGTTCTTCTCTCTCGATCCGGCAAGAAGGAAGGGAGAGGAACAGCCGGATTGCACTCGTTCGTTCGTGCTCCGCCGCGGGCATGAGGCATCGCTCCTTTCACTTCACTCGGGAACACTCGACGGCGACTCAGAGCCGGGCCACACCGGTCCTTCGCGCCGCCTCTCCCACACGGGCAGCCATTTCCGAAACCACCCGCGGATCGAAGGCGTCGGGAATGATGTACTCGGGCCGCAGTTCTTCCTCGCTCACGAGAGAAGCAAGGGCCTCCGAGGCGGCGAGCTTCATCGCCTCGTTCACAACTCTTGCCCGCACGTCCAACGCCCCTCGGAAAATTCCGGGGAATCCGAGGCAATTGTTGATCTGGTTCGGATAATCGCTCCGACCGGTGGCCACCACCGCCGCCCCGGCAGCCTTCGCTTCGTCGGGGTAGATCTCCGGCACGGGATTCGCCATGGCGAAGAGAATGGCGTTTCTGTTCATGGTACGCACCATCTCTCCCGTCACGAGCCCTGGACCGGAGATGCCGAGAAAGACATCCGAACCCTTGAGAGCGTCCGCAAGACTTCCCTCTACCTTCTCCGGATTCGTGATGGCCGCAAGGGCCTCCTTCGCGGAGTTCATTCCCTGGGGACGCCCCGGATAGAGGGCTCCGACGCGGTCGCAGAGGATGAGATTCTTGGCTCCCGCGGAGAGAAGAAACTTGGCGATGGCCACCCCGGCAGCCCCGGCCCCTGACAGGACCATGCGGCACTCGCCCATTGTCTTGCCCACGATCTTGAGGGCGTTCCAGAGGCCCGCGAGGGCGATGACGGCGGTCCCGTGCTGGTCGTCGTGAAACACGGGAATGTCCAGGCGCTCCTGAAGTCGCGTCTCGATCTCGAAACAGCGGGGGGCGGAAATGTCCTCCAGGTTGATGCCTCCGAAACTGGAGGAGATGAGCGCCGTGGTCTCGATGATCACATCGGGGTCCTTGGAATCGATGCAGATGGGAAACGCATCGATGCCTGCGAAGCGTTTGAAAAGGCAGCACTTCCCCTCCATGACGGGAAGCCCCGCGTTGGGGCCGATGTCGCCGAGCCCGAGCACGGCGGTGCCGTCGGTGACCACCGCAACCATGTTGTTTTTCGAGGTCACCTCGTAGATGGCATCGGGATTGCGCACGATTTCCCGACAAGGCTCGGCAACACCCGGCGTGTAGACCAAAGAGAGTTTTTCCATGCCGTCCACGGGAATGCGGGGATTCACGTCGATCTTGCCCCGATGCTCTCTGTGCAGCGCCAACGCCTTTTCAAACACGTCCATTTTCTTCTCCACGTCCTTCAACTCCTCGACATCGAAATGAGAGACTCGGAAGCACTGTCTCCGTATCAGTACACGCGATCCTGCACACCCGGTCCCTCCGCGAAAAGAGGGGCGCAGGGAACAGGAACCCTTCCGAAACAGATGTCCATCTGCTCGTAGAAAGAGACGATGCGGAGATCCACCTCGCGGCGGCGAATCGCCTCCTTCGTGGAAATGTAGCGGATTTCGCCGCCGTTGACCGAGAGCACCGTCACTCCCGAGAGCCCCTGCAGAAGAAGGAGGACCGCTGCGGCACCGGCCTCCTTGCCGAAGTTCACGTCGTAGGCGAAGGTGGAACCGGAGCGGACGAGATGCCCCGGCACGACCTCCCGGACCTCCGGGCTGGTGAAGACGTCCGGAACGTACATGCCGACCCGTTTCAGAAACCGCTCGATCTCCTCGTCCCGGCGCAGCCGTTCTTCGAGACATTGCCGGACGTAGCGCCCGGCCCCCGCGAGCTTGACGTGGCCGAAGGAATCCAGGGAAGCGGAGTCGTCGGCGAAGAGATGTCCCTTTTCGTCCCGGATGCCCTCGGCGACGACGATGGTATAGGTTCCGGAGCGCAGATCGCTCCGGAGAATACGCCGCATATAGTGCCGCTTCATGTGGTCGTAGACCACGTCGAAGTCGACGGGAATCTCCGGAATGAGAATGCAGTCCGCGTCGGAGGCCACGCCGCCGCGAAAGGCCGTATGCCCCGTATACCGACCGAAGACCTCCACGACCATGATGCGGTTATGCGTCTTTCCCGTGGTCTGGATCTCGTTCACGAAATGGGCGATCTTGTTGATGGCCGAATCGCCTCCGACGGAATAGGTATGGAGGTCCAGGTCCATGGTCTTCGGTGCGTGCACACAGGGGATACCGTTTTCCGTGAGGTCCACCATGACGCTTCCCGTGTCGTCGCCGCCGGAGATGACGAGCCCGCCGATATCGAATTTTCTCAATCCTTCGAGAATACGCCGGTATTTGTCCGGATTCTTGATTTTCGAGATCTTCACCCGGGAATGCCCCGCTTCGGACCCCGCGAAGGACGAGTGCACATGGTCGATGCGCTCGTCGTCCAGGCGGACCAGTTCGTCATAGTCCACGAGGTTGTAGAGTCCCGCATAGCCGCTGGGAATGATGTAGGCACCAATGTTCCGGGCCACCGCGATCTTCGCCGCGGCCCGCACCACCGCGTTGAGTCCGCCGCAATCGCCTCCGGCGGTGAGAATGCCGATGTTCCGGATGGGTTCCATCGTTCCAACCTCCTTTGCGGATGTTCTTCCGAATCCTCCCGTAAACCGACGATACTCGGGCGGGAAAGTGCCCTGCATTCTCCCGCCTCAGCGGGTCCTCCAGGGAAAACGCCCGCACTCCCTTCCCCTGCACTCGTAGACATAGCGCAGAGGCTTGCTCCTGTCCCGGAGAAAGAGCGGCAGCAGCAGCATCCCCGCGAGAAATCCTCCCACGTGCGCCCAGTAGGCGACGCCTCCCGACTGCATGGGAACACCCAGCCCGGCCGTGCCCCCGATGAGCTGAAGAACAAACCAGAACCCGAGCATGAGCACCGCGGGAACGCGCATGGTGAAGAAAAAGAAGAACAACGGCACGAGAACGAACACCCTGGCTCTCGGAAAGAGGAGAACATAAGCCCCGAGGACTCCCGCCACGGCACCGCTGGCACCGATCATGGGAACGGTCTGCCCCGGGCCGATCAGCGCCTCCACGAGTGCCGCCACGACACCGCAGAGTGTGTAGAAGAGAAAAAACCCTCCGTGCCCCGTCCGGTCCTCCACGTTGTTGCCGAAGATCCAGAGGTAGAGCATGTTGCCCAGGAGATGCAACCATCCTCCGTGGAGGTACATGGACGTGAAGAGCGTGAGCAGTTCCATGGGGTTCTCCCGCCACAGGGCGAGACGGACGGGAACCATGCCGAAGGTGTTCGTCAGCGCCAGCAGTTCCTGACGGGGCAGCACCGCTTCGTAAAGAAAAACGAGGACATTCACCCCGATGAGCAGGTAGGTGACAAAGGGAAAGCGTTCTCCCGGGACATCGTCGCCAAGGGGGATCACTCCTCGTCCCCTCCTCCCCTCCACGCGGAAAGGAATCCTCCGAGAGCTCCCTTGCCTCTCTTGGGCATTTCGTAGGGAAGAGGAATGTAGTTCACCGAAGGGCGCCCGCGCCCGTGCTGCGGATAGAGCATCATGAGGGCGTAGACTTCCTCGGGCATGTCCGTCTCCACGGGAAATCCCAGTTCCCGGGCCTCCTCCGCCGAAATGGGGTAATCGTGGGTCCACGTGCCCTGGCTCAGGAGATCCGCCAACGCTTCAGCCCGCTCCCTGGGCATGCCGTTGGCGGTGGTGATGGTCACCACCAGTTCCCGAACCTGACGAAGCGCCTTCCGGGCCACATCGGCCAGCACCAGAGTCTGATCGTCGATGTCGTTGTGGTCCTTCTGTTCGAGCACCTTCAGCAGAGACGCCGCGGGCATCTGCCCCAACTGCGGATCCACCGGGCCAAGCACGGCATTGGGATCCATCACGATGTGATCCGCCGCGAGCGCCACCAGCGTGCCGCCGGACATGGCGTAATGGGGCACGAAGACGGACACGGGAGCCTTGTGGCGGATGAGGGCGCAGGCGATCTGTTCCGCCGCGAGGACGAGCCCGCCCGGGGAATGGACGATCAAGTCGAGGGGCATGTCCGGCGGCGTGAGACGAATGGCACGAAGAATCTCCTCCGAGTCGTCGATGTCGATATAGCGCGACACGGGGATTCCCAGAAAAGAGACCGTCTCCTGGCGATGAATGAGGGTGACCACCCTGCTCTTCCGTTTGCGTTCCATGCGGACGATGACGGAACGACGTTGTCCCTCCAGAAGCTTCTGCTGGAACAGGGGCGTGAGGAAACTCCCGAGGAGAAAAAACCAGAAGAGCCAGCTCATGTCCATGTTTCCGTCTCTCCCTTCCGTTCCGGCTCCCCGCGCCGCCCCTCGGCGGAGAGGCGGGAGACCTTTCGTTTCCGAGATTGTACCCGCAAGCTGCGGCTCCCGCCACTCAAGATTACCGGAACAGTGGTTTCTGAAAAAACGCTTTCTGCGGGGAGAACTCATCCACCTCCGAGGGGTGGAAGAAGCGTCACGACATCAAAGGGAAACACCGGATCGTCCGAACCAATCAGACATCCCCCGCGCAACGCGACCCCCGGAAGAGAAGCGGAGACTCCCACCTGTGCAAGAATGTCTCTCAGGCAAAGAGGACCTGAAACCGTCACACGCGCCTCCTCCACCTTCCACCACCCTCCGGGAAAATGCAACGTCACTTCACCGCCACCGTGCCGATCTTCCAAGACGACACCTCCGGGAAAACGTTTTCTCCCGGCATCGTCCAGCGTCCGATTACCCGCCGAACGTTCTGGGGATGACCAGAATTATATCCTGGAAGTAGGTGATGAGCAGAAGATCCAGAAGGAGAACTCCCAGGTAGGGCATCACTTCCCTCGTGACTTTCTCTATGGGAATCTTGGTGATTGCCGAGACCACGAAGAGATCCAACCCGACCGGAGGAGTGATGCAGCCGATGGCGAGGTTCACCACCGTCATGACGCCGAAGAAGAGCGGATCGATGCCCATGGACAGTGCCACGGGAAGCAGAATGGGCGTGAGAATCACCACCGCCGCAGAGGCGTTGATCAGGGTTCCCACAAAGAGAAGCAGCACGTTCACCAGCATGAGAAAGACAAGGGGATTTGAAGTGAGCGTGGTGAAATACAGCCCGAGTCTGTGCGGCACCTGGGCGTTGGTGAGAATCCAGCCGAAGAGGTTGGCGCCGCCCACGACGAACATGATCATGGTGGTACTCACCGCTGCATCGAGCAAGACCTTGGGAAGATCGGAGATCCGCAGTTCCCGGTAGACGAAGAGGCCGATGAAGAGGCCGTATACCGCCGCCACCGCCGCCGCCTCCGTGGGGGTAAAGATGCCGCCGTAGATACCGCCGATGATGATCACCGGCATAAGCAGCGCCCAGAAACACTCCCGGAAGGAACGGACGATGTTGCTGAAAGCGAGGGAGCCGACCCCCTCGTACCCTCGCTTCTTCGCGATGAAATAGCTCACCAGACACATGGAGAGGCCCATGAGCGCTCCGGGAAGAAATCCTCCGAGAAACATGTCCCCGATGGAGACGGATGCGATGGCACCGTAGACGACCATGGTGATGCTCGGAGGAATGACGATGCCCACGGTGCCTCCCGCAGCCACCACCGCTGCAGCGAAGTCCTTGTGATATCCCCGCTTCTCCATCTCGTCGATCATGGCCGTGCCGATGGCGGCCGTGGTCGCCGCGGACGACCCCGAGATCGCGGCGAAAAACATGCCCGCCACGCCCACTACGAGGGCAAGACCTCCCGCGAGGGCCCCCACGAGGGAATGGGCAAAACTGAGCAGCCGTCGCGTCACGCCTCCGTGGGACATGAACGCCCCGGCGAGCATGAAGAAGGGCACGGCGATGAAGGAAAAGGAATCCACGGAGGTGAACATGCGCTGTGCCACGACAATGAGAGGAATATCCATGATCGCGTAGAGCGCCACTGCCGCGGAGGCACCGAGAGCGATGCCGATGGGGGCCCCCGTGGCCAGCACGAGGAGGAACCCGCCGAAGACGACCCAGAGGATCATGCCGTGTCCCCTCCCTTCGTGAGAAAGGCGTACAGATCCACCAGGAGCCGGCAGAGCATGAAAAAACACCCCGCCGGAATGGCCAGATAGATGTAGGCCATGGGAATCTCCATGGCGGGAGAGAGCTGTTCGAAGGTGCGCAGCACCATGCCCGCCCCCTGAACGATCATGATGATCATGAAAACAATGCTGATCGCGTAGGCAAGAATAGAGCAGACTTTCGCCGCACCTCCGCGAAGCCTGCTGCTTACGGCGAGCACCGCCATGTGCCCTCCCCGACGGGCAACCACGGGAAGCCCCAGGAAGACCGTCCAGACGAAGAGGTACCGGGACAGCTCCTCCGAATAGGTGAGGGAACTGTGCAGGGCATAGCGAGCCACCACCTGGGCGAAGGTGAAGAAGAGCATGAAACCCATGGTGACGATGATGATTCTCTGAAGGACCAGATCGGCCATATCGAGCACTTTTTTCAAGCAGATCCCCCCGATTCCGCGGAGAGGAGGGACGAAAAACGTCACTCCTCTCCGACCCGGACAATGTCTTTCCGGCGCACCACACCACCGAAAAGATGAATGCCGACCAGCCGTCTACTGGACGTTCACGGTCTTTTCAATATTCTCCTTGCCCACTTTGTCCTCGAACTTCGCCCAGACACCCCGCGTCGCCTCGGCAAAGGCTTTCTTGTCCACGTCGTCGTTGATCTCGCTCTTTCCGCTTTCCCGGATCTTCTGCCAATAGCCGTCCTCCAGCTCCCGGCAGAGGTTGCGCTGCCAGTCCCGAGCTTCCACGGCGGCCTCGAGAACCTTCTCCTGCAACTCCGGAGAGAGTTTCTTCCAAGCCTTGAGACTCACCAGGACAGGTTCCGCCGAATAGGTGTGCCCCGTGAGGGAGATATACTTCTGCACCTCGAAGAACCGGGCGGTGTAGATGTGCGCCGCAGGATTTTCCTGGCCGTCCACGACACCCTGCTGCAGCGCGGTGAACAGCTCCCCGAACGCCATCGGCGTGGGATTCGCACCAAGAGCTTTCATCATCTCAATGTAGATCGGTTGCTCCATGACACGAATCTTGAGTCCCTTCATGTCCTCGGGAACCCGAATGGGATGTTTGCTGTTCGTCATGTGTCGCACGCCGTTCTCCATGTAGGCGAGGACTTTCATTCCCTTGCCCTCGAGTTTCGCGCCGATCTCCATGCCCACCGAGTCCAGAGCCTTGTAGGCATGTTGCACGTCCCGGAAGATAAAAGGAAGATCGAAGACCGCCACTTCGGGAAGGAAATTTCCCAACACCGCCGTACTGGTGAGGGTGAAATCAATGGTGCCGAACTGTGTTCCCTCGATGAGATCGCGCTGATTGCCGAGCTGGCTGCTCGGAAACACCTGAATCTCCACCTTGCCCCCGGTCTTCTCCTTCACAAGATCCGCAAATTTCTGCGCTCCCTGCGCATAAGGATTCTCGGGATCCGCAATGTGCCCCAGCTTGAACACGAACTCCGGATCGGCAAAGGCCGTTCCTGTGACGACAACGATGAACGCCAGAATCAAAGATGCCCACACGGTTCCTTTTCGCATGCCACACACCCTCCTTTGTTTTCCTCCGTTTTCGAAAAAACCGGAGGTTCCTCCTTTTTTGCTCCCCCTCTTCCGCTGCCTCCCCATGAAGACGATGCAGCCCTGGAGGAACACAGTGAGTGTGCTCCATTCACCTTTTTTGAACAAGAGTTTCGTTTTTTTCTCGACCAAAAGAATATTTTTGTTCACGGAATGCGAAGGGAGAGGAAGAGAAATCCTTTGGAGTGGAACGTTTTTTCGGAAGATTCTCTATGAACGAAACCAAACAAAAAGGGACGGCGCCTTTCGGAAGCAAACTCGGCAATGCGGATACTTCACAGTGGAATGCATTGCCACCGCCGTCAGGGAAGAAGGCGGTATTTGTTCAAAGGACGTCCCACCTCTCCGTAACAGCGCTCCATCTCGGCCTTTCCGGTGGCGACGAGATGCTCCAGGTAGCGTCGGGCCGTAACCCTTGAAATGCCTGCTCCAGTGGCGGCTTCGTCGGCGGAAAGGGGAGCATCGGCATTCCGCAGCAATTCCTCGATTCTGCCGAGCATGTTCGCGTTGAGCCCTTTGGGAAGGGTGGCGCGGATGTTCTTGCGGTTCCGGATGAGAAAGAAGCCGTCGATGTCCTCCTGGCTGAACTCGCCCTGGCCGTTCTGAACGCGGCGCATGAGGTCCCGGTAGGCATCGAGGGCGGCCCGGAAACGTTCGAAAGTGAAGGGTTTGACGAGATAATCGAACACGCCCGAACGAACCACATCCTTGATGACTCCCGCCTCGTGCGCTGCGGAAATGATGATCACGTCCACACTTTTCCTGACGGCACGGAGCCTCTCCACGACTTCGAGCCCGTCCATCTCGGGCATGAAGATGTCCAGGATGACCAGATCCACCGCCGTCCTGGACAGAAAATCGAGCGCACGGGCACCGTTTCCGGCGGTTCCCACCACGCGGAACCCCGGAACGGAGAGAAGAAAACGTCGATGAATGTCGAGAACCATGGGATCGTCCTCGACAATGAACACGGTAATGTCCCGCACCGTCCTCTCCTCCTTCCGCAGAGGGACCGGAAACTCCGTCACGCTCCTCGGGGATCGCCATTCCCCGTTCCATGGGGAATACGCACGAGAAACTCCGTTCCGCCTCCGGGGCGGGCGTGCACGCTCACATCACCTCCGCAGGCATCCACGGTATTCTTCACGTTGAAGAGGCCATATCCCCGCTGAGGCCCTTTGCTGGAAAACCCCTTCTCGAAAATCCGCTCCGTCAACGCCGCAGGAATGCCCCTTCCCGAATCGCGAACACTCACGAGAATTCCTCCGGATTCGTCGAAAAGGGAAATCTCCACGACTCTTCGCTCCGGAGCTTCCTGCTGAACCGCCTCCATCGCATTTTCCAGGAGATTGCCCACGACCAGAACGAGAGCCTGGCTGTCGAGATCCTCCACAGGGCCGCAGAAACTGTCCGGATCGAGAGAGAAGGAGATGTTCAATTCTTTGCAGCGACCGGACTTTCCGAGCAGGAGTCCCCCCAAGGAAGGATTCTTGATGCGCCGGGCGATAAAGGACATGAGGGAGCGCTGGGTTTCGACGATACCGGAGATGAACTCCACCGCTCTCGCGTATTCACCGAGCTGGACAAGGCCCGATATGGCCTGGAGCTTGTTGAGAAATTCGTGGTTCTGCACCCGCAGAGCCTCCACGTAGCGTTTGACCCCCGTGAGTTCCTCCGCCATGGAAAGAACCTGGGTCATGTCCCGAAAGCTCGCGATGGCACCGACGACGCGCCCCTTCACCTTCACGGGAATCCGGTTCGTGAGAATGCGCGATCCCAGAAGATTCTGCTCCTGGTCCAGTTCGCTCTCGCCCGAGGCGAGCACTGCGGGAAGACGCGTGGCGGGAATCACTTCCTCCACACTGCGCCCTACGGGATCACCCTCGACCCGAAGCAGATCCTCCGCCCTCCTGTTCATGAGTCGGATTCGTCCTTCCGCATCGACGGCGACGATTCCCTCCGGGACGGCTTCGATGACACTGTCCAGTTCCTGGACGACCCGTGCGATTTCGTGGGGCTCCAGACCACCCATGGCTCGCTTTATGTCCCAGGCAAGGACGGTCGCACCCAGAAACCCCACTCCAAGGCCGAGAAGCAGCGCAACCTGGAGAAAATGATTGAGCGCCCCCATCTGTTTGCGTACTTCCGCCAGAAGAATACCCACGGCGACGGCGCCCACTTGGTTTCCCTCGAAATAGACGGGAACGAAGGCCCGCATGGACGGCCCAAGCGTTCCCACCGCCTTGGACACATAGGTTTCTCCGCGAAAGACGAGCCCCTCGTCGCCCCCCACGAAGGTTTTCCCGATGCGCTCCTCCACGGGGTGGGAGTATCTGACCCCTCGCATGTCGAAGAGAACGATGTACTCCGCACCGGTTTTCCGCCGGATCCGCTCTGCAATGGGCTGAATCACCCGCTCGCCTCCAGGTTGGCCCAGAGAGCGCTGAATATCGGGGACCTCCGAAACCGAGAGCGCCACATTCATGGCGTTTTCGCCGAGGCGGGTCTCGAACTGGGCCACGATCTTCCGGCTCGTCACGAAACCGACCACGGCGAGGCTCGCGCCGAAGAACGCGAGTCCCATGAGAATGATCTTCGTCCGGATCTTCAGAGGACGACGAAGCCCCTTCCCTCTGTTCCCCAGACTGCGAAAGATGCGGCGGGAAAAGAACCGCTCCTCGCTACCGGACATACGACGCCCGAAAAAAGTCAGGAGTCGCCTTCCCGTCGGGCGAAGGCGGCGGGGCCGATCTCGTAGAGATCGGTCCCGTGGGAATCCACCACTACCACGAGAGGAAGGTCTTCTACAACAAGTTCCCGGATCGCCTCGGGCCCCAGGTCTTCATAAGCCACGGTCCGTACAGACCGGACGCATCGGGCGAGAAGTGCCGCCGCGCCGCCGGTGGCACCGAGATAGACGGCGCCATGTTCCCGAATGGCACGTATCACCTCGGGGGACCTTCGTCCTTTGCCGATCATGCCCTTAAGCCCCTGGGCCAGAAGAAGCGGGGTATAAGGATCCATGCGCGTGCTCGTGGTCGGACCGATGGGGCCGATCACGTGTCCGGGCTTTGCCGGAGCCGGTCCGGCATAGTAGATCACCTGGCCGGAAAGGGAGAGGGGAAGCGCCATTCTCTTTTCGAGGCATTCCGCCATGCGTCGATGCGCCGCATCGCGGGCCGTATGGACGGAGCCGCTCAAAAGAACCAGATCTCCTGCCCGAAGAGACGAAAGCGCCGCCTCGTCCAAAGGCGTTACGATGGAGCGCGGTTCGCTTGAATGCATGGTCCTCGCCTCCTTACAGAATGCCCTCGGCGTGACGGAGGGCGTGGCAACAGAGGTTCACCGCCACCGGGAGGCCTGCGATGTGGGTGGGCAGCCATTCCGCGGCGACGCCGAGACAGGTGACGCGCCCTCCGTATCCTCCGGGGCCGATGCCCAGGGCATTCACGGCAACAAGGAGACGTCTTTCGAGAACCGCGTACTCCTCATCGGGATGGGGCATTCCGAGGGGCCGCAAAAGAGCGCGTTTCGCCGCGAGAGGCGCCGTCTCGAAATTACCTCCGATACCGACGCCGATCACGACGGGCGGACAGGGGTTCGGTCCTGCTTTGCGCACCGTCTCCACCACGAACTCCACCACACCTTCGACACCGTCGGCGGGCTTCATCATGCGCAAAGCGCTCATGTTTTCGCTGCCCATTCCTTTGGGGGCCACGGAGATATGAACCTCCTCTCCCGCGACAAGGCGCAGGTGCACCACCGCCGGCGTGTTGTCCCCGGTGTTTTTCCTCCGGAACAATGGGTCGGTCACGACAGACTTCCGGAGGAATCCCTCCGTGTAGGCCCTACGGACACCCTCGTGCAGGGCATCCTCGAAACTGCCGCCCTCGAAATGCACGTCCTGCCCCACGTCACAGAAAAGCACCGCGAGGCCACAGTCCTGGCACACAGGCACGCGCTCCTCCGCAGCGATACGGTGGTTTTCGAGGATGTCCTCCAGTACAGCCTTTCCAAGGGTGGACGTTTCCTCGACACGGCCTCTCTCCAAAGCCAGGGCCACATTCCGGGGAATCCCGTAATTCGCCTCAAGCAGAAGTTTTTCCACGAGGTCGGTCACGGCAGAGACAGCTACGGATCGCATGACACACCCCCTCCTTCCCGGAACAGCATACCATCGAGCGGAGGAATGCCAAACCGCTCCTTCGATGCAACCACCGACAACAAGTTCCGAACATCCTCTTCGAAAGATGAAGAGAACCTCTGAAAAATGCCGCGCCGGTCTCTGAAAAACGCGATGCGACCGAGATTGAGGGAGGGCGATTTCTACTTGATCAGAACTTCCCAAGAAACAAAAAAACCACTTACGGGAATGGATTCGCAGAAAAACATCGCAACGTGCACCGTCTCCCGCAGCGATGTCGAATTTCCTGCAGAGAGGACGCAACGTGATTTCCGATCCGGACGCTTTGTGATTGCAACAGTGCGGCGGAGGATTCGGGCACGAGGCGCCCCCGCGACAAGAACCTCATCGCACGACGAAGGGGGCCTCCCGCACGGGAAGCCCCCTTCATCGTGATTCCTGCGAAACCGCAGAACTCTCCGTCACTGCGTGAGCAGCGTCAGCATGGCTCCCGCCGCCACGGCGGTCCCGATCACGCCCGCCACGTTCGGACCCATGGCGTGC
>NZ_JARKPW010000030.1:0-29922 GCF_029975095.1 Aminiphilus sp. | reverse complement strand
TCGGAGCGGGAGGTTTCCATCCCTCGTAGGAAGGCTCAAAACCCGTCAAACGCGCCGTCAAGGTCATCGACGAGGACGGGTTTCCATCCCTCGTAGGAAGGCTCAAAACCGGAACCTCCCGAGGAGGTGAAGCAGGATGAGCCTCGGTTTCCATCCCTCGTAGGAAGGCTCAAAACGGAGACGTGAAACTCATGCTCGCGGCGGACATCGCCAGTTTCCATCCCTCGTAGGAAGGCTCAAAACGAGCGTCGGTTTCATTTCTTGAAGACCTCGCGGAGGTTTCCATCCCTCGTAGGAAGGCTCAAAACAAAGTTCTACGCGATGAGATGGAATACCTGCAACGAGGTTTCCATCCCTCGTAGGAAGGCTCAAAACGTGGTGAATTTCGTTGACCCGAAAAACGAAGAGGAGGTTTCCATCCCTCGTAGGAAGGCTCAAAACTGGCCCCTCTCTGCTGGGCCGGTGCCTCTTGTTGTGTTTCCATCCCTCGTAGGAAGGCTCAAAACATATTCCCGAGAGAGGGGGGTGCCACTCACAATGTCGTTTCCATCCCTCGTAGGAAGGCTCAAAACTAACCGGCATGAGGATATATCTCATGTCGCCATCGCGTTTCCATCCCTCGTAGGAAGGCTCAAAACGACGACGCGCGAATCGATACTGGAGGGTCGAACCATGTTTCCATCCCTCGTAGGAAGGCTCAAAACCGGCCGCGACATTCATCATACCCGCTTTTCCGTCGGGTGGCCAGACCAAGAAAGATTACGGTTGTCAAGATGCGTGTTGCGTCGAACTTGTTGCCGTCACAGAATTCGGGAGTCTTGCCTCGCTGCGTCGATCTCCCGGGTTTTACACGCTACCGGAGGTGGACGCAGGCAAACTTCAAAGGCGGCGCCGGGTGGTCCCACATTGTGCGCTTTCCCGGAGCAAAGTCACGCAAACACGCACAAGACCGAAAATTTTCGGGAAACCTCACCGCATTTTCGAAGCACCCGGTTTCGGAAACGACGAAAAAGAAAAAGAAGAACAGGCACAACAGGGGCAACAAGAACAACAGGAGCAACAAAACAACGACGACGACCAAGCCGGGCTTCTTCTGGTGTTACGAATAGCGCTACGAAGACGATCATCGGCAACACAACAGCAAGGACAACAGGAACGACAGGCGCATGGGAGAGAATTCCGGACTCGGCATTGCGTGGGCGCTCCGTCAGAGAAACTGATCCCCGCTTCCCCGCTCCTGGCCGAGGATTTCCCGGGTAGCGTAACGCTCGGTACGCCAGGTGTAGAAGATGACGCTGTCGTATTCCCTGTCGAGAACGTGCCGCATGTCCGCCTTGAGCTGCTGGTAAACCGCAGGCGAAAGTTCACCCTCGAAGACGGAGTTCTGTACCCAGGACAGATAGCGCCGCCCCACCTTCAATGCCCGGGCGACCCGCTTTTCCCCCACATCGTAGACCATGATGACGAACACGGCTACCACCTGGAAACAAAGGGCTCGTAGGGACGATCCCCGAGAATGTGTTTCTCCAGCTTGTAGGCTTCCATGCGCAAAAGAGTTCTGTAGCTCACCTTGCGGTTCAGCGTGGGGTGGTCGATGGTGCCCTGGAGGCGCTCCTCCCAGGTTTTGAGGACGATCTCCCGCCCCGCGTCGGTGAGCAGCACGCCCTCGCCGGAGGTGGAAAAATGCTTCGGCTGAAGCGCCTTTCGATTCAGCAGGGAAAAGATGACCCGATCCACGAGGATTGGTTTGAAAATCTCCGCCAGATCCAGGTTCAGACTGAATCTACGAAAGTTCGTCTCGTGCAGATAGGCGATGCGCGGATCCAGGTGCGTCCGGTAGATCTGGGAGAGCACCGCCACATAGCACAGGGAATTGCAGAAGCTGATGAGCGCATTCATCCGGTTTCCCGGCGGACGCCGGCTCCGGCCCCCGAAGAGAAAACGCTCGTCCTCCACGATAGCGTCGAAAGCGCCGTAATAGGCGTCTCTGGCATTTCCCTCGAAGGCCATGAGCTGTGCCACGTCCTCGGCGTCCTCCAGGCGTTCGCGAAAGCGACGGAGTTCCGCCGCGGCTTCGTCGATGCACTCCCGACGCTCCGGAATCTCCTTGCGATTGGCGTAGTAGGCAAGGACTTTCTCCATGTTCGACGTCGCCCCGTCCACGAAACGCCGCGCCAAGACCAGGCGCTCCGCTCCGTCGAGGTAGGCCTTCACCTGGGCCACCACTACCGCGCCCGCGTTGAGGTGCTCTCGTGGATAGTAGGTTCCCTGATAATAACCGTAATGATTAAAGAAATGAAGGATCAGTTGCGCCGTCGTGGCGAACTCGAGAAAACGCTTGTTCAGCGTCACCTCCCCGAACACGAGAATTTCGTCCGTCGTTTCCACGGGAACGAAACGCCATCCGGTCTCGCTCTCCACGACGATGGTGTTGTCCTTGCGCTTCAGCTCACCCGATGAAAGAAGGTACAGCGTACGTCCCATTCGTTACCTCCCCTCGCGCACTCGGAAGCCTGGGGGCAAAACGCGGGTTCCGCGTTCAAAGTCGCCGGTCCGGCTTCGGGCGCCCCTTCCGCCCGATCGTTCAAGCCCCACGCCACTCCGGTTCTGCCCGCTTCGGCTCCGGCACGCATCCGGATCAGAGTACCTTCAACTCCAGCACCATTCGCCGTAGGCACAGGACCGGCAATAGGAAGTGCGCGCAAGAGGCGGCGGAGACGCAGCGTCCGCAATGGCTTTGATCTCCTCGTAGATCCGGTCCAGGCGCTTCCGGAGGGGTTCGTCCAGGAGCACCTCCTCCCGGCGACGCTCCTGGGGAAAGAGCAGAACCCCCTTCGCCTCCTGGCCCTGCTTCTCCAGCTCATACAGATAGTGACCAAGCTGGAGCCTTGCGGCGGCCATGCTTCGCGAACTTTTCTTCACCTCCGCCACGACGAGGGTGCCGTCCTCTTCGCGGAGGATGTCGAAGCGGTTGTCCCCAAAGGAAATATCATGCCGGTCGCGGACGTAGGTTTCCCGGTCGTTCAGTCGCCCGAGGCGGAGCAGTTCGTCCCGCCGGTCAGGCTCCACGCCGCGGGCCATGAGCCACACCTGGCGCGAACAGATCGCGGCATACCAGACCAGCGTTCCACCGATGCGGGCGGATTCAGAAAGAATCGGGCCAGTCATCGTCCCGCCGCTTTCCGGCGGGATGAAACCCCGCCGGGCCGTAGGGTCTCAGTCCCTCTTCCCCCCACCGTACCTCGTCGCTCAAAACCGCCTCCGCCAGGAACCGGGTGCGGTCGTCCTCTCCGACGAACTCGAACAGGTTCGGGCGGTCGCTCCACACGGCGCCTCCCTGCTCCGCCTCCCATCGTTCGATCTCTTTCAGAGGCACCTGGATGGCGTGATTCTGCAAAAGGCGTGTCAGGCGCCGCCGTTCGTCCAGGAACTCGAGACCCCTGGGAAGCTCCTGGAGTTCCTTCAGGATGCCACCCAGCGAAACGCCCTGTTCAAGGCCGTATTCCACAAAGACCGTCACGAGGTCTTGCGGCAAACTCGTCTCGTCCTCGTAGAGCTTCGGCAGTGCATCCCACGCGCCTTTCTCGATGCCGGACCAGAGCTCGTCGTCCTCGACACTCCGCCCGACCTCCTCGAAATAGGCGCGGATCAGGCTGGGAACATCCTTCTCACAGATGGTTCCGTCGCACAGAACTCCCTTTTGGCTGCCCAGTGCTCTCCGGCTTCTGTCCAGCAGCACAACGGAATACACGTAGGAGGCGAAGGATCTGTACCTCTCGTTCTCCTTGCGCTGTCTCTTCTCCGGCCGGTCCTCCAGCTCGGCCACGAACACCACGCCGGCGAAGCCGGGACGGGCGTGACGGTTGCAGCGTCCCGCGACCTGCACAATCGAGTCCAGAGGGCCGAGATCCCGGAAGACCCAGTCGAAATCGAGGTCCACGCCGGCCTCCACCACCTGGGTGGCCACGAGAAGACGCGGCTTGCCTTCCTGTTCCAGCTCCCGCAGAGTTTCGAGAACGCGGGAGCGGTGCGCCGGCGTCATCCAGCGGGAGAGAAAGAGCACCGGCCTCCGCCGGTCGCTCCGTTTCTCCTCCAGCCCGCACAGCAGGTCATAGGCGTCGAGGGCGCTTCGTTTCGTGTTGCACACCACCAGCCCCGACGATTCCGGATTGTCCAGATATCCATCGAGGAGGTCCGGCAGTTCCTCCATGGCGTGCCTGCCGCCGAAAATACGGTATTCATGCCGCGTCACGGGAAGAACGCGCAGCTCCTCGGGCGCCAGTTCAACGGCCCCGGGAGCGATTTCGGGCTGCGTCGCCGTGAGGAGAAGAAACGTCGTCCTCCGCTGCTCCACGAGCAGCTTCATCACCTTGCCGAATCCCTCCCAGAGTTTCGGAGGAATGCTCTGCACTTCGTCGAGAACGACCACGGCGTTCGTCAAACGATGAAAGTCCATCGTGCTGTTGGGGCGCGCGTCGAAAAGGGCTTCCCAGAGATGCGCGAAGGTGGTCACCGTAACCGGGGCGTTCCAGTAGCGAAACGTCGCGAGCATTCTGCGCAGGGAACCGCCCTCGTCGTCCGCTTTGCCGTCGCTCCCGCCGGCATCGTTTTCTCCCCGGTTCTTCGGCGCCGGAGCGGCGCCGTCGTTCTTCCGCCCGCTCCCCCCCGGATCCGCCCGGATTTCGAGAAGGCTGTGGTCCTCCTGCACTGCCTCGGCACCGAAGCGGCTTCGCGCCACAGCGGCGTTCTGTTCCACGATGGCGATGAAGGGGAGCGCATAGACGATGTTGGCGGCCTTCGTCTCTTCCGCAAAGAAGAGGGCCGTGTCGAGGCCGATGCGGGTCTTCCCCGCTCCTGTAGGCAGGGAGAGCGCGTAGATCCCCGGCCCGCGAAAAGCCTCCCTTGCCCCGCTCAGGCAGGCCTCGTAGGTCTTTTGCCGCCAGGCGTCCAGCTCCCGTTTTTTCGGCGGCGCCGGAAAAGGCGCCGCGGCGGACGAAGAGGGAAGAGCACTCCGTTCCAGCGCACGGACTCCAAGGGCATCCATGCGGTCCGCCGTGACCAGCAGGGAGAGAAACAGACGAAACCGAAGCCACTCTTCCTCGGGCTCTCGTTCTCCGATTCCGCGGAAAACGTCTCCGGCGAAACGGACGGCCGCACCCTCATCGAACGAGAAGGGCCATTGCAGGCCGCGGTCGCCCAGCACCTCGCCGATTTCCTCTTTATAGCGCTGCAGCGTCCGGCGCACCTTACTCCGGGCAAGGCCTTCGGTCCAGAAGGATTCCGCCTCCTCCCGGGCACGGATGCGGGCGTGGTGAGACCGCACGGTCTCCAGGGACGAGATGTCCGCACATCCCTCCGCGAGGAGCAGAAAGAGCAGAAACACCGCCGAAGGAAAGGCATGGGGACGCCCCCGGCCCTTCCCCCGAAGACACTTCTGGAACTCCCGGTGGATTTTCCCCAGATCGTGGGTCAGGCACAGCCGCGCCAGAAGCGACCGCTCCGTCACCCCGTCCTCCGCGTTCCAAAGCCCCTGGAGCGCCCGCAGTTCCTCCGCGAGGCGGGCGGTTCCGAGCAGATGCTCCGCCAAAGGGCGCTCCGGATGACTCCACACCTCACCAGGCAGGGAAGAAAGCCACGACGTCATCGCCGCATCGTGCGACATCGGCACCCCCTCTTTCCTTGAGCACGAGAGGCTTTACCGGATCGGGAGCGAAATAGACGGAGATCGTCTGCGCGAGGGCACGCTCCCTGGTCATCCGGAGGGGTAACACTTCCCGAAAGGCTCCTCCGGATGACCACAGGTCGAACACGAGTCCCTCCGCCTCGGGAACCACCGACGTCACCTCCACGGCCCCGTCCCGGACGGAGCCACGTTCGCTCCTTCCGATCCAGCGCAGGTCCGCCAGAGCATAGGCCACGCCGAGAAAGGGCGTGTAGACGAACTCACCTTTGGAAAGCCTTGCCTCAAGAGCATCCTCAAGCGGCCCCTCCACGTAGACGCGGTAGGCCACGTCGCGGAGAAACTGGTGCTTTACCTGAATATGCGCATTGTTCTGAGGGTTCTTGACGTTCCAGAAGTTCACGGTCCCTCGGTAATAGCGCAGCGGCTCCAGAATCCGCAGGGCAACCCGCGTCCCCTCCAGGCGATCCCAGAAATGCGCATTCTCGCCGGCCGTCGCGGCGCCGGAGTCGAACCCCAGCACCGCTCCCAGAAGACCGCCCAGACTCGTCGGCGGCGGGAGAGGAAAGGACACCGACGAGGTCGTGGTGTATCCCTTGCGGAACATGGCAAGACGCCCCCGCACCTCGAAGACGCACGCCATGCCGCGTCACCTCGTCTCTTCGCGATAGCGCTCTCCGAGCACATCCCCCGCGTTCCAGCCGGTCGGCACCAGATCCGCATCGCGCAGCAGGTGCACCGCCGCCACGGAGTCCTGAAGCGCGGCAAGGCGCTCGGCGATGCCCGCCATGTCGAGCGCGACGCCGCCGAGAGTGCGCAGCATGCGCTGGTCCTCCTCGGAGAGCACGCTTCCGTCGCGGCGCACCAGGCGCACCTTCTCGTCGAGGGAGCCGATGGCGCCGTCGAACCCGTTCCGGTAGCGGATCTCCAGCAGAAGGCGGGGGCGGTGCTCCATCTTGCTCCGGGTGATCAGATTGGCCGTTCCTTTCCAGAGGGCCTCGACCAGTGCATCGAGATCCTCTTCCGTGGCGCCCGTCGTCGCCGACGGATGCTGATTGGCGATGCCGTAGACGCCGATGAGACAGAAAGGCACCCGATATTCACTGCGGAAGGAACGCTGCCCGCTCGTCTCCTTGGTGGCGAAGGCCGCGGTTCCCTGCACGGTTTCCACCTTCGCCCGGTGCAGCGAACGCCCCCATTTGAACTGCACGGGACCGGTCCAGGAAAAAGCCTCCTTCCCCAGCGCGAAGGTCACGCCGAAGAGGCGCGTGTCGACGCAGTGCCGCATGGCCTCCTCGCCCTTCGTCACACCAAAGGCCTTCCGCAGGGTCTCCACTCGGTCCTTCAGGGTGTTCGTCTCTCCGTCGACGAACACCGACTTTCCCTCCCGAAGCCACTGATCCCGCACCGTGCGCTTGACGCGCACGTCCGATACAAGAATCTGCTCGGTATCCTCGTCGTAACGGGGATGGTTCGCATTGAGCGGATCACCGTTCGGGTTCGCATCCGTCACCGTGTAGGCGAAAAAGAACTCTCTCCGTCCCGCAAACGCCATGATCGCATTCCTCCTCGTCGTGCTCCCGCCCCGGCCATGACCGTGATGAACCCCGCATCGCAGGGGCTACCGAGTCCATGGACTCCCCGACCGAAAAACCTTTCCGTCTTTCCTTTTGTCCTCACTCTCCGTCGCCCTCTCCGCCGGAAGCGTCCTCCTCTGATGCCGCATCGTCCCCCGGAAGGGATTCGTCCACGACGACATCCGCGGGAACTTGTTTTCCGAAACAGCGCCAGAAATAGCTCGGCGCGGCAAGAAAGCCCGCCGCGAAGGCGAAGTTGCCCTCCGGTCCGAGTTCCTTCTGTTCTCCCTCCAGAATCAGGCACATCACCTCTCCCGCAAAGGATTGCACGGGGCCGGCATAGTCGATCCGGTATTGATGGATCAGCCCCGGCAGGCGCCCGAGGTGGCCCTTGAGATCGCGCAGGCGAAGCCGCCCGAAGTTGAGCTGCTTGAACAGCGGCGACGCGGCCACATCCACCGCCTTTTTCTTCTCCTGCTCCGCCGGCTCCGTCCCTCTCACCTGCTCCCGGGCGAACACGCCCAGCAGCACCCCGGCGAGGAACACCCCGCGTCCGAAAGGCTGTTGTAGATAGGGATCGGCAAACGCCTCCATCATCTCCTCGATCCGCTCCCGAAGGAATTTTCTCGAACCCGCCGCATCCCCTGTACCCGAAGTGCCCAAACCCGTTTCTCCGTTCGTAGCCACGCCCTCTTCTTCCAACATCATGCAGTTTCCCTCCTCCCCGTTCGTTCCGCCCGCTCCGCCGCAACGCGCTTCGTCGGCCCGGGCCAGAAAATCCACAAGGCGCTCCGCCCTCCGAAGAATCGAACATTTCTTCCACGTCGGCATATCCGGATCGGTCAGAATCCCCGGAAGACGCGGGCAGAAAAGCCCCTTGAGCGGCGCCGGATCCACCCGCTCGCCGGAAAGCAGCTTGCCCGCCAGGGAAAGCGCCATATCCCGCAGCGCCGTCTGGTCCTGCCTGCTCTTCCCCGTAAAGTCGGACAGAACGACGAACAGGAAGCGCAGCCCTGACGAAAGATGCTGCTCCTTCCCGATCGTCCTTTCCTTTCCCGAGGTGTTCCCCGCCCCGAAAAACATCTCGCAGGATCGGCGCCAGGCGCCGAAGAGGCGCTGCAGCCGGAGGGGCGGCACATCCTCCACCAGAAGATGAATGCGCTCCTGAGCCTGGGCCTCCTCCCAGAAGAGAAAGTGGTAGACCAGCACATCATCCCGGTCGAGCAGTTCCTCGAAGGCGAACCCCGCATTGACGAGCCCTGTGCCGAGAAAATTCTTCGTCTTGGCCTCGAGCCGCCGGAAACGCATGCCGGGGCCGACCCCGAACAGCTCGGGAACCACCGTCACGTGGAGCGGACGCACCAGGTGATCCTCGCGAAAGACCGTGTCCGCGTGGTCCCGCCCCCGGAAAAGCCAGCGCAGACACTCTCCGCAGAGGGGAAAAACCTTCTCGGGCCGGTCCTGCCCGCCGGGAAGAAAGCTCTTCTTGTCGAAGGTGGCGAAGGCGAAGATCTCATCTAAATTGCCCGCGTGCTTCTCTTCTTTGCCGCAGAGCGCGCAGAGCGCTCCCGCTTTCTTCAAACGGGATTCCCGGACCTTCGACCAAAAATAGGAGGAAAAGAGCGGTTCCACCGGCGGATCTCCCGGATAGAGGAACGTCTCCTTGCCATAAATGTTGTCCTTGACGCCGAAGACGAGGACGAAGGAGAGGGGTTTTTTGTCCCGCTTCGCCTCCGACAGTGCTGCTTCGGCCTGCCGCACCAGCTCGTCTCGATGTTCCCGAAGCCCCTCCAGAATGCGCGCGACGCTTCCCGGCGCAAAGACCTGCACCGATTCGCCGGCGGAGGATTTTTTCCCCTTCCCCGATCCCCCCTTCGGGCTCCGGGGCGATTCGAACTCCGCAAGGACCTTTGTCCCGAGCTTCTCCAAATAGGCCTCGTCGAAGCTCAGCTCCTTCTTCTGCATGCGCACCACGGGGGAATAACAGAAGGAGAAATTGCTTCCGTCGGGCTCCCGGTACAGATAGCTCCGTTTCCTTTTGGCACTCATCTCATTCAGATCCACACGCGCCACACCCCGGACGCGAAGCGGGCTTTTCCGGGGATCTTCCACGTCGAGCCAGACGCGAATCTCCGTGCCCGAGGCCAGGGGCATCTTCACGGCGCACTCCAGTTCATCGCCACCAAGCGTTTTTCCGATCTCCAGAAGCGCGGACACCATTCCCATCGCGGTTTCTTCCCTCCTCTCCCGTTCTCCGACGCCACGCCATCCCACAGATCCTTGAGGCCGCCCTCCGGCGCGGAACCTTATCCGCAAGGCACCGCAGAAACCACTCCGGTCGCCTCCTCCGCATCTCCCGCCTCCCGCACCAGTTCGACGCATCCCCAGCCGCTCGAATTCTTCGCACCCAACCCCGCGTCCAGTGCGAGCTGCAACAGCTCCTGCGGCCCTTCGAGACGGAACAGGCCGTCCCACCCCTTCACCGGAAAGGTATCCCCGGGAGAAAAAAAGCCGGTCACGCGATGCACCCTTCCCACGGGGCGAAAACGAAGCAAAGGATCTTGCGAAACCTCCGGGTCGTCGCGTTCGCCGGGGCAGTTTTTCTCCGCCGTTCCGGCGAGAGCGGCCTGTTTCTTCCGGAGATTCGACGCAATCTGTTCCGAAAAGGCCGTTTCCTGCGGCTCGTAATACACCGTATAGAGGCGCCCGTCCCCTTTGCGCAGCGTGGAGTAGACCGTAATGGGCGAGAGAGTGCGCAGCAGAACCCGCGTTCCCACCACCACGGGAGCCGCCGTTTCCACGCCGGAACAGAGCAGTTCGTTGTTCCCCAGACGGAACAGCCGCCCCGAAAGAAGTCCCCGGGCGCACTCCTCGAGAATATCCAGCACTGGAGAAGAAAGAACGAACGAGAGAGGCGAGTCGAAGAGAAGAACGTCTTTCTCTCTTCGGGGAGGGGAGACGCTTTGAAGCCGGGAGAACGTGAAGAGGCGGAAGGAACGTTTTTCGAAGAGAAATCCCGGACCGTGGAGGAACGCTGCAAGGTCCTCCGAGAGGAGCCCGTACACGGCGGCCTGCAGATAATGCCGATACGCTTCGGGGAGACGCACGGGACCGTTCTGTTTGGATTCAATATGAACCGTCATGCGCATGATATTTCCTTATTTTTCCAAGAAACAAATAACATTTCCGATTCACCTCCAAAAAAGAGGAGCTTTTTCTCAGTATATTCGCCTTCTCTTATTTTTCAATCCTGCCGCAAGTCCCGATTGTCCGCCTTCAACCCCACAAAATCCCACAATTCCTTGTGATGTACAAAGACAATCCCTTATAGGAAATCTAAACCATGTGTGTTGTTTTCCACGAGAACAATACTGTTTCCACCCCTCGGCGATCCACCACCGCCTCTTCCGCCGTGGCCGCCGAACACAACGAAGCTCCTGCAAATGCACAGCAAAAATCCCCCTGCAACGCAGGGGGACGAGGGAGGCTCTGATGGACTCCTTCAGGCAAGGAGGCGCGTTGCGCCTCCGCCCGCGCCGTCCGAAGTCCTTCGAGACGATCCGGATCCGGGGCCTGATGTCGGAAACGCCCGAACCTCCACGCAATGCGTCCGAAACTCCTTGTGACGATCCCGGGTCCTGATGTCAGTGGTGTCCGCGCCTACGCCCGCACTTTCCGCATCTCCGGAAGATACAGGGCGAGGCTTGAGAGAAGCGCCGCAAGCACGCCGCAGGCGAGCTTGAAGGCGCTGTCGTAGAGCAGCGGCGCCAGAAACCCCGAGACGACGGCGAGGATGAGGGTCTGGACGAAGGCCTGCAGCGAGGCCGCCAAGCCCCGGCTTTCGGGAAAGAGCGCAAGGGCCGTGACGGTGATCCCCGGCGCGGCGATGTTCATGCCGAAGGCGTAGAGCATGAGGGGCAGAACCGCCCAGGGGAGTGCGGGAGCAAACAGGGCGGTGTAGGCCACGTTGCACAGCGCCGCCACCCCCATGACGCCGAAACCGATCCGGATGATGGCTCCGGTGGAAAAGCGGCGCGTCAGCCGCGCCGAGGTGGCGGACCCCGTGACCATGCCGGCCACGAGGGGAACGAAGAGCCAGCCGAAACCGGTCTCGGGCTGGTGGAGGATGTTGATGACGAAACTGGCCGCCGAGCCGATGTAGAGCCCGAATCCGATGAAGAAGGTTCCCATGGACAGGATCAGCCGGAGAAAGCGCATGTTCCGGACGACTTTTCCGTAGTCGGCGAGGATACCCGCGGGCCGGAAACGGTGGCGCATCCCCCGGGGAAGGCTCTCCGGAAGCAGACGGAAGAGCGCGACGCTCATGAGCAGGGCAAAGGCCGCGAGGAAGAGAAAGACCGATCTCCAGCCGAAGAGCACGTGCAGCCATCCGCCGAGGATGGGGGCGATGGCGGGAGCGAGGCCGAAGACCATGGTGATGTAGGACATCACCCGGTGCGCCTCGGCGCCCGAGGCGAGATCCTGCACGACCGCCCTCCCCACCACGGCTCCGCCCGCCGCCGCAAGGCCCTGCAGTCCTCGAAAGAACAGGAGGTGTCCGAACAAGGGGGACAGCGCGGCGCCGAAAGAGGCCGCGACGTAGAGCACGAGCGATCCGAGGATGACCGGACGGCGGCCGAAGGAGTCGGACAGGGTGCCCGCAAAGAGCATCGTGAAGGCGAAGAAGAAAAGGTACACGCTGAGCGTCTGCTGCACGAGCACCTGCTCCACCGCGAATTCCCTGCCGATGACGTGGAGCGACGGCAGATAGGTGTCGATGGCGAGGGGACCCACCATGGCCAGTCCGGCCAGAACCAAAATGATCGCCCTGCCGACTCCCGCCTTCGGCGGCTCCGCCGCGACAGCCCCCACAGCATCCCCCGCTTCCGCTCCGCTGGAGGCGGAAACCCCGCAGGTCTCAAAGGAGTCCCGGGAAATCCCTTCGGGGCGCGCTCCGCCATCCCCGGGGGAAACGGAGTCGTTTTCCTCCCCGCCCTCTTCTTCACGCACCGCTCCGCGCAGCGCTTCTTTTGCTTCCGTTCGTTCCCGAACCAGTTCTCCCTGGAGCATTCGTTCCATGTCGCACCCCGCAGCCTCGTCGTCTTCGTGCGCCCTCTCCGCTTCGGAGCGCCTCGTTCGCGCCTCGTTCTCCGAGGCGAACTAGTTATTTTATCGCATTCGTCCGTCGTCGTCTGTTTTCGTCCGCCTTCGCCGATCCTGGTGGACATCGATGGACGGTGGGCATCGTCCGGCGCCCTCCGCCAGGGGAATTCCGAAGACGCGGCGTGCCCTGCACCGCAGCGCAGGGCACGCTTCCACAGGCGGCGCGACCGTCGCGAGGGCGGCGTTCCGCCGCAGCCTTACGTGGCGGAACGACACGGAACTACAACCCGAGCAGCGGCAGGAGCGTGTCCAGGTCCTTGTCACCCCGGCCGGAGAGGTTCACCAGGAGAATCTGCTCCTTCTCCATCGCGGGAAGCCTCTTCAGCGCGTAGGCGAGCGCATGGGAACTCTCGATGGCGGGAAGAATGCCCTCTTCCCGGGAAAGGCGTCCGAAGGCGGCGATGGCCTCCTCGTCGGTGGCGGCGACATAGCGGACTCTGCCGGTGTCCTTGAGATGGGCGTGCTCGGGGCCGACGCCGGGATAATCGAGCCCCGGGGCGACGGAGTAGACCGGAGCGGGCTCGCCCGCGTCGTCGGAGAGCACATAAGTGTTGAAGCCGTGGACGACGCCGGGAGAACCGGCTACGAGGGTGGCCGCGTGGGCGCCGATGCCGAGGTGCAGCCCCTTGCCCGCGGGCTCCACACCCGTGAGGGCCACCTGCGCGTCCGCAAGGAATCCAGAGAAGATGCCGATGGCGTTGCTGCCGCCGCCGACACAGGCCGCCACTTCGTCGGGAAGCCTCCCCTCCCGCTGGAGCATCTGCGTCCGGGCCTCGCTGCCGATGACGCTCTGGAAGAAGCGGACGATTTCGGGATAGGGAGAGGGACCGACGGCGGAACCGAGGAGATAGAACGCCTCGGGATCCTCCATCCACGCCGCGAGCGCACCGTCCACCGCCTCTTTGAGCGTGGCCTGACCGAAGGAGACGGGGACCACCTTTGCGCCGAGGGCACGCATGCGCCCCACGTTGGGAGCCTGACGCGCCACGTCCACCGCGCCCATGTAGACAGCGCACTCCATGCCGAGCAGCGCCGCCGCGGTGGCGCCGGCCGTTCCGTGCATTCCCGCGCCGGTCTCGGCGATGAGGCGCTTCTTTCCCATGCGCTTCGCCAAAAGCCCCTGCCCGAGAGCGTTGTTGATCTTGTGCGCCCCCGTGTGGTTCAGGTCCTCCCGCTTCAGAAAGAGCCGCCCGCCGCCGCACGCCCTGGAGAGGTTCCGGCACTCCGTCACGGGAGAGGGCCTGCCCACGAACTCCACCAGCAGTTCGTCCAGCTCCTTCCGGAACGTCGGATCCGCCACGGCCTCGTCGAAGGCCTTCTCCAGCTCTTCCAAAAGCACCGCGATTCCCTCGGGAACGAATCTGCCGCCGTAGGGGCCGAAATATCCCCGCTCCGTCCGCGCTGCACCCTGCCCGTCCAAAACCGCCGCTTTGCCTTTGCTCGTCTCTGCCATGTTCCTCGCCTCCTCTGGTCTCTTTCGATGTCTCTCCGCTGCTCTCCGCTGTCTTTCGACGCCCTTCGCCTTTTTCCCTTCCTTCCCTTATTTGCCTTCCTTCCCTTATTTGTCTACTTACCCATCCACCTACCCACTCAGTCGCTTACGCACGTACTCGCCTCTTCTTTCGCCGCCTCGCAACGAACCGACATACAAAAAGGGCCGTCATCACGACGGCCCCGAAAAGGAAAACACAGGGGGCCGCGGGAATGCTCTTCTCCCGCGGCCCCCCTTGAAAAACAGGTCAAAGGCGGCGGGACCCTAAGGCCACCACCACCAGAAATGCGTCAGACGAAAACCGTTCCCGGACACTGCACCCTTCTGCGTCATGGACGGGACCATACCACGGAAACCGCACCGTTGTCAACGCCGTTTCGTCGCCCCTCCACCGGGCGAAAACCCCGTCACGACGGCACCCACCGAAGCGAGACACGACATCCCCCACTCCAGCAACAGGCCGCGAAAATGACCCGGCGGCCTGTCCCGGACAGACGCACGTTCTCCCGAAGCCGTCGCGCGCCACACAATGGTCCGTGCATCGAAGAACTTCGTTGTCCTCCGATCCCGCTGCGCCCATGCTCTTGTATTGCGATGCAGGACTTGTTATAATACCTCTATTATCTTACTAAGTTAGATTATATCTAACCACAAGCACCTCGTCGCTGCAAAACGCTCCCGCGTAGAGCACGGTTCCGGTCCAGATCCTTCGGCACGGCAGCGGCGTGCGGGCAAAATCCGCCGCGGAGCACCCGCACTCGAAAAAAACCACGAAGTCCGCCGTCGCGGCGATTTCTGCACCTCGAAGACACTGTGCGTTTTTCACGTTCATATTCATGTTTACGTTCATGTTCATCACAAACACGCATCGATGAAAAAGGAGGAACTCCGCACATGAAACCGCCCACGAGCATCGAAAAAGCGGCCTCCGTCCTGGACAGGCTGGCCGAGCCGCCCTACACCATGTCCCTCACGGAGGTGGCGGATTTTCTCTCCATGAGCAAGCCCGGTGCGCTGAGCATGCTCGACGCCATGGAACAGTGCGGGTTCGTCTTCCGCGATTCCCTGACGAAGCGTTACACCCTCGGGGCCTCTCTCGTCCGGCTCGGCAAGGCCTTTCTGGAGCAATCCGACCTGGAGGACACGGTCATGCCCCATCTGGTCCGCCTCAAGGAGACGACGCCCGGAGGAAGGGGACACACCTATCTGAGCATCTGGGACGGGCGGAAGTGTTTTCTGCTCCTCTCCGTGGATTTTCTCCACGACCGGCGGACCTACGGTCCCTACGAGGGAGGTGGAATTCCGCTCCACGCGGGACTCACGGCGATCCTCCTGGCGGCCTACCAGGACCAGGCAATGATCCGGCGCATGCTGGAGGCGGCGGCCCCGCTGAAGAAAGTGACGGAGAACACCCTCACGGACATCGATCAGATCATGGAGCACTATCGCAGGGTCCGCGAACAGGGGTACCACCTGGGCAACGAAGGATACCGCATCGGCTTCGTGGGCATCGCCGCACCGGTGTTCGACAAGGACGGCAGGGCCTTCGCCGCGGTGGCCCTCTCCTGCCCCAAGACACTGCTCTCCCGGGAGGCGCTCGTGGAGAACTACCTGGACGGCGTGCTCGAAACAGCCCGGGTCATCACCCGAAAGATCGCCCTTCGGGGGTGATTCCGTCCGAAGCCGCCACCGCCGCAGGTCCCGAAGCGATGGCACGGCGCCGGACGGGATGTTCCGTCCGTTCGGCGAGCGGACGGAAACGGCGGCGCAAAGGGGCGCCGCAGGCGAAGCAGGAGAACGAAATGGAAGGTGAAACGATCATGCACGGAGAAACCGCTCCCGGGGAGGACGTCTCCGCCGGGAAGTTCTTTTCGGAAAAACGCTTCATCGAGGACTACGTCCGCCGCAACCGGGAAGCCATGCTCGCCTTCTGGGAAGCACTGGTGAACAGGGAAAGCTTCTCCGGGGACAAACCTTCGGTGGACGCCCTGGCGGCGTGGCTCGCCGAACGCTTCGACGAGATCGGCGGAACCTGCGAACTTCTGCGCTTTGCCAAGGCCGGAAACGGCCTCGCCGTCACGCTGAACGGAAACGCGCCCGGCAGACCGGTCCTTCTGCTCGGCCATTACGACACGGTCTTTCCCCCGCTCGCGGAAGAGCGGCGGACATTCCGTATCGAGGAGGGGCGCGCCTACGGCCCGGGGGTCCTGGACATGAAGGGGGGCATCACCATCGCCTTTCACGCCGTCCGGGCACTTCTCGAAGGGGGGTTCCGGGAGCGCCCGATCCGGGTCCTCCTCGCGGGAGACGAGGAGACCGGGCACCCCGAGTCCGACATGGGGGAGCGTTTCCGCGCCGCCGCCGCGGAGTGCGTCGCGGCCTTCAACCTGGAGACGGGCGCTCCCGACGACGGGGTCATCGTGGAACGCAAGGGCATGAGCCGTTACCTTCTCGACGTGCGGGGCAGAGCGGCCCACGCGGGGCGCGACCCCGGAGAGGGGCGGAGCGCCGTGCTCGAGGCGGCGCACAAGACCGTCGCCATCTCCGCCGCGTCGGGAGAGGACATGAGCTTCAACGTGGGTGTCTTCCGGGGAGGCACCGTGGCAAACGTCGTGGCGGACAGGGCGGAGCTGCACATCGACGTGCGCACCCGCACCACCGGCGCCGCCGCCCGGGCGGAAGCGCTGCTCCGGGACGTGGCCCGCCGCAGCACCGTGGAGGGCACGGAGGCAAGCCTGTCGGGGGGCGTGCGTTTTCCTCCCATGGAACGCACCGAGGGGAACCTGGCGCTCTTCGACCATCTCCGGTGGGTGGCGGACTCCTTCGACCTGCCTCCGGTGCGCCCCGCCGCCTCGGGGGGAAGTTCCGATTCGGCCTTCACCGTCGCGGCGGGAACCCCCACGGCGGATCAGCTCGGCGTCAAGGGCAGGCACAACCATTCCCCCATGGAGTGGGCCGACGTGGCCTCGCTCTTCGAGCGCACGCGCTTTCTCTTTTGCGCCGTCGCCACCCTGGGAAACTTCGAGAAGACCTGGGCGGCAGCGGAACGCAAGCACCTTCACGGGAAGAGCCATGAGAAGGGGGGTGTCTGAAGACAGAGGCGGACAGAACACATCCCTTCCGTGTCGGAGCGGCAGGGAGCGGACGCGGCACGAAGACTCCGGCACGGGCGCTCAAGTCCTTCGGTGGTTCCACGGTCCCATTTGGAGAGGAGTGAAGGAAATGAAAAGGAAGATCGCGCTTGTCTGTCTCGGCGTCCTGTTGACTCTGGGCCTCGTCGTTCCCGCGACCGCCCGGGAGCTGGTCATCGTGGCGGCGGAGGAGATCGAGAACACGGACATCCAGCAGTGCACCACCAGCTTCGCGACACACGACTTCATCTACGCCCCCATGCTCGTTCTCGACGGCGACATGACCCTGCAGAAGGGATACGTGTCGGACTGGAAGGTCTCCGAGGATGGAAGGGTCATCACCATGACCATTCCGGAGGGGCTGAAATTCTCCAACGGCGACCCCGTCACGGCGGAGGCGGTGATGCGCTCCTTCGCGCGCTACGCGGAGACATCCTCCTTCGGGGCGGATTTCAAGAAGGACTGCAGCTTCAGCGTGAACGGCAACGACTTCATCATGACCTGGACGGACTCCCCTGCCGCGAACTTCGTGGACATGGCGAGCGCCTTCACGGGCCTGGTGAACGTGGCCGCCGCGGAAAGCACGGACAAGGACGCATTCGCCCGCAAGGCCGTGACGTTCGGTCTCTTCGCGGTGGACGAGTGGGTCCAGGGATCGCACATCATCCTCAAACGCAATCCGTACCACCGGACGAACATTCCCTTCGTGGAGAACAAAGGCATCGCCCTCGTGGAATCCGTGCGGGTGCGCTTCGTCCCCAGCGGCTTCACCCGCGTGTCGGAGATTCAGGCGGGCAAGGCGGACATCGCCTTCAACATCCCCATCGAGAACGTGGACGAGCTGGAGAAAAACGACGACATCGAGATGATCCGCTATCTCCTCGCGGGAGGGAGCATGTACTACCTGAACGACAAGGTCCCCGGGCTGAATGATCCCGCAGTGCGCCAGGCGATCATCCGGGGCATCGACAAGGAGGAACTCGTGGCGGTTCTGGACGACAAGGCCCAGGCCCGGTACGGTTTCATGCCCCCCACCATGTCGGGCTACAGCGAGGCCGCGGAGGAAGCCTTCTCCCGGGACTTCGGCTACGACATGGAAAAGGCGAAGGAGCTTCTTGAGACCGCGGGGTGGACGGCCGGCAAGGACGGCGTCCGCGAGAAGGACGGCGTGCGGCTGAGCTTCACCATGATGGTTCCTCTGGACATTCCCGAGATGGCCTCCACGGCGCCGCTGATCCAGGCCCAGCTCAAGAAGCTCGGCATCGCCGTGGAGATCCGGGAGTTCGAGCACAACTACGTGAAGAACCAGACGCGCAAGGGTGAGTACGAGATCGCCGGACGACGCTACAACTGGCCCGACGGCAGCATGGTGAACTACCTTTTCGAATCGACCTACAAGTACACGAGCGACCCCGAGGTGGACGAGGTGCTCAAGGTCGCCGTGAACGAGACGAACCCGGCGAAGCGCATGGAGCTCTACGCAAAGGGACAGCGCCTGGTTCTGGAGAAGGGGCTCGGCGTTCCGCTCCTCACGCCCTTCCGCTACCTTGCGTTCAGCAAGCAGATCAAGGGATACAAGATGACGGGGAATACGATCCTTCTGCTCAACGACGTGGAGTTCGTGAAGTAGAATACCTGCCTTCGGGACGCGCCGGAGACGGACGGGGAAATTCCTTCCGCCGCCCGCGCGTCCCGCCCTAAAACATCTCCGCGGCGGGCATTCGCCCGTGAAGCCCCCCGGGGAACGACGCGGGGACGGCGTCTCTGTCGCTCGCCGCGCGACTTTTTCCCGTCACGGCGGCGGGCATTCGCGGAACTTTCTTTCGGGAACGTTCCGGCGGGCATTCGCCCGTGAGGGCAACCTCCGGGGAACGACGCGGGACGGGGAAGGCGGAACAAGAACGACGGAAGGAGGATCTCCGTTGGGTGATTTTCTCGCGTTCACGGCAAAACGTCTCTTCCAGGGAGCACTCGTGGTGCTCACGGTCTCCTTCGTGCTCTTCTCCATCATGCACATGATGCCCGGAGATCCGATCCAGCTCATCGACAATCCAAGGGCATCGGAGGAGACCATCGAGCGCCTCCGCAAAGAATGGGGACTCGACAAACCCTTCCTGGTGCAGTACGGCTACTGGCTCGGCAACGTCCTCCGGGGCGATCTGGGAAGATCCATCACCACGGGGCAGTCCGTGACGTCCCTCATCGCGGGGCGCTTTCCCTTCACGCTCAAGCTCACCCTCACGGCACTGCTGCTGCAGTATCTCGTCGCCACGCCCCTCGGACTCTGGGCGGCCTACAAGCGGGACTCCTGGTTCGACAAGTGCTGCGTGGTGGTCACATCGGTCCTCCGGGCCATTCCCTTCTTCTGGCTGGGCATCCTGCTCATTCTCGTCTTCAGCGTCCGCTTCGGCCTTCTTCCCGTCTCGGGGGCCTCGGGACCGGCGTCCTACATCCTGCCCGTGCTGACGCTCATGCTCCCCCGTCTGGCGGAGACGCTGCGCATCACCCGCTCGGAGGTGCTGGAGATTCTCCGGGAAAAGCACGTGGCCACGGCCTACGCCAAGGGACTGAGCGAGCGGGCCGTCATGATCCGCCACGTGCTGCGCAACGCCCTCGTGCCCGTGACGGTCATGTTCTTTCTCGCCGTTCCCTGGCTCATCGGAGGCTCCATCATCACCGAGACCATCTTCGCCTGGCCGGGCATGGGGCGCCTGCTCTGGAAATCCGTGTCGGTGCAGGACTTCCCGGTCGTGCAGGGCATCGTGCTCCTCATCGCCATCCTCACCGTGGTGAGCACCACCCTGGGGGACCTCCTCACGGGACTGCTGGACCCGCGCATTCGGGTGGAGCTGAGGAGGGAACAGGCATGAAGACGGAAGCGTTCCGCGCCCACCTGGGCGAGGCCTGCCGCAACAGAACCTTTCTTGCGGGGTTCCTCATTCTGGCGAGCGTGGTGGTGGTGGCTCTCTTCGCCGACCGCATCGCGCTCCGTCCCTACGACGAGATCAGCGTGCGGGAGAAGCTACAGCCCCCCTCGGCGTCCCACTTCTTCGGCACGGACCATCTCGGGCGGGATCTCTTCTCCCGGGTGATCCACGGCTCCCGAATCACCCTGAAGATCGGCGTCATCGCCGTGACCATCCAGGTGCTTTTGGGAGTCACCCTGGGACTTCTCGCCGGTTTCTACGGCGGCTGGCGGGACAAGGTGATCCTCTTCTTCACCGACGCCACCTGGGCACTGCCGCCGACGATCCTCGCCATCGCCATCTGCGCCGCCCTCGGCCCGGGGCTGACGAACGTGATCATCGCCGTGGCGCTCGTCTCCTGGGCGCGGTTCACCCGCGTCATCCGTGCCAAGACCCAGAGCATCAAGAATCTTCCCTTCATCGAATCGGCCCGGGCCTTCGGCGAGAACGACGCGGCGCTCCTCTTCCGCTACATTTTCCCCAACGTGGTTCCCGTGACCATCGTGCTGGCAACCCTTTCCCTCCCCGCCACGATCATCACCACCACGGCCCTGGGCTTCCTCGGCCTCGGCGCGCAGCCGCCCTCGCCGGACTGGGGCGTGATCCTCTCGGACGGCATGACCTACATGACCCGCGCCCCCTGGCTGAGCGTCTTTCCGGGGTTGGCCATCATCTACGTGGTGCTCGGCTTCAACCTCATCGGCGAGGGACTCCGGGATCTCCTCGATCCCCGGCTGAAGATCTGACGGGAGAGACGGAACGATGACGAACGTGTGGAACAACCCGAACGGACACGAAAAACGCCTCCACCGCCACGAGGGAGGAAACGGCACCGCCGGAGACGCTCTTCCCGGGGGCGGGGCAAGAAGCGGAGGCGAATCCCTGCGCACGGAGCCGGGCGGTGCCGACGGAACGCCACTCCTTTCGGTGGAGAACCTGGCGGTTTCCTTCCGCACGGCCCGCGGAACGAGCCGCGCCGTGGACGGGGTGAGCTTCTCCATCCGCCCCCGGGAGATCTACGCCCTGGTGGGCGAATCGGGATGCGGCAAATCGAGCACCGCCCAGGCCGTCATGGGCCTTCTCTCGGAGACGAACGCGCCGGGACGGCGCATCACCGGGACGATCCGCTTCGGGGAGCGGAATCTTCTCGCTCTGCCGGACCGGGAACTCTCCGCCGTCCGGGGAAGCCACATCGGCATGATCTTCCAGAACCCGCTGGACTCCCTGAATCCCCTCTACACCGCGGGGTACCAGACCTGCGAGGCGGTTCTCCTGGACGGCCTCGCCAAGGCTTCCGCGATGCGGCGGGTACTGGAGCTCTTCCGGGGCGTCCGCCTGGCGGATCCGGAGCAGAAGCTCCGAAGCTATCCCCACGAACTCTCCGGCGGCATGCGCCAGCGGGTGATGATCGCCATGATGCTCGCCCGGCACCCAAAGCTGCTCATCGCCGACGAGCCCACCACAGCGCTGGATGTCTCGATCCAGGCCCAGATTCTCGACCTGATGCTGGAACTGCGGAGGAGCTTCAACATGGCGATGCTCCTCATCACCCACGACTTCGGCATCGTCTCCGAGACGGCCGACCGGGTGGGCGTCATGTACGCGGGCAAGCTCGTGGAGGAGAACGAGGTCTTCGCCCTCTTCGACGCGCCCCGGCATCCCTACACGCGGATGCTCATGCGCGCCCTCCCCCGGGGGACCAAGCAGGGCGGTCGGCTGGAGAGCATTCCCGGAACCCTGCCGGATCCTACGGAGCCGTACCGGGGGTGCCTCTTTTTCGAGCGCTGTCCTCTGCGCGTGGAGCGCTGTGCGACGGAGGAACCCCTCCTGCGCCGTCTCGGAGAAACCCATCGCGTGGCCTGCTGGCGCGCGGAAGAGGAGGAACAGCCATGACCGGCGCGCACCCCCTGCTCGACGTGCGTCACCTGAAGAAACACTTCCGCGTCTCCGGCGGTTTTCTGCGGAAACCGGGCACGGTCAGGGCCGTGGACGACGTGAGCTTCCGTCTCGCCGCGGGGAAGACCCTCGGCCTCGTGGGCGAGAGCGGCAGCGGCAAGACCACCGTGGCCCGGCTCGTGCTGCGTCTTCTGGCCTGTACTTCCGGGGAGATCCTCCTGGACGGAGAGAACCTGGCCACCGCTCCTCCCGGGGAGATGAAGCGCCTGCGCCGGAAGATGAGCGTGGTCTTTCAGGACCCGAACGCCTCGCTCAATCCGCGGATGACCATCCGCCGCTCTCTGGAGCGCCCTCTCCAGGTCAACCAAGAGGGCACGGCAAATCCGGAGGAGCGGATCCTGGAAGCCATCGCCCGGGTGCATCTCCGGGAGGAAGTGCTGCACCGCTACCCCCACCAGCTCTCGGGAGGCCAGCAGCAGCGGGTCTGCGTGGCCCGGGCCATGCTCCTGCGCCCCAGGCTGCTCGTGCTGGACGAGCCGACCAGCGCCCTGGACATCTCCGTCCAGGCCCAGGTGCTCAATGTCCTGACGGACCTGCAGCGCACCCTCGGCCTCGCCTATCTCTTCATCTCCCACGACCTGAACGTGGTGCGCTACGTGAGCGACCACACGGCGGTCATGTATCTGGGAAGGATCGTGGAGACCGGTCCCTCGGAAATGGTGTTCGAAAACGCGCTGCATCCCTACACGCAGGGACTCTTCTTCGCATCGCCCCCGACATCGCCCAGAGAGCGCGGGCGCAGGCGGGCCCTGCTCTCCTCCGATCCGCCAAGCCTGCTCGATCTTCCCCCCGGGTGCCGCCTCGCACCGCGGTGCCCCTACAGAACCGACCTGTGCGACACCGAGGAACCCGCCATGAGAGAGGCCGCTCCGGGACATTTCGTGGCGTGCCACCGGATTTCGGAATGAGCAGCCTCCGGGCGGAACGACATCCTGCCGCCCGGAACGGAGAGACCTTCGGACCCCGACGACAAGGAGACGATACCGTGTACGACCTGCTCATTCGCAACGCGACGATCTACGACGGAACGGGCAACGAAGAGGCCCTGCACGGCGCCGTCGCCATCGCGGGAGATACCATTGCCGCCGTGGGACACTGCGACGGAACGGCCCGCAGAATCCTCGACGCCGACGGGCTCGTCGCCTGTCCCGCCTTCATCGACATCCACTCCCACGCGGATCTCAACATTCTTGCCAAGCCCACCGCGCCGAACTACCTGAAAATGGGCGTCGGCACCGTGGTCACCGGCCAGTGCGGCATCTCCATGGCGCCTCTCGGAACGACGGAGGAGCTGTTCGCCCTCTCGAAAAGCAGCACCGGCGGCGCCGTGCCGGAGGATGCGCGTTTCCGGTGGACCTGGCGCGGCTTCGGCGAGTTCTGCCGCCTCGTGGAGGAGATCCGCCCCGGCGTGAACATCCTCCCCATGGTGGGACACGGCAGCGCCCGAACCGCCGTGAGCGGCTTTCGGAAGGAACCCCTCGGCGGGGGGGACATCGCCCGCCTGGTGAACCTGCTCGACGAGGCGCTCCGGGAAGGCGCATGGGGCGTCTCCACGGGGCTGTTCTATCCTCCGGGGTGTTTCTCCTCCGAGGAGGAGATGGACGCCGTCTTCCGCCTTCTGGGGCGGAGAAAGGCGCTCCACGCCACCCACATGCGCGACGAGAGCGACTTCGTGGTGGAGTGCGTGGCGGAGAACATCGCCCTGGCGCGACGCTGGGGCTTTCCGCTCCAGATCTCGCACCACAAGGCGTCGGGCCGGAAAAACCGTGGGAAGGTCCGCACCACCATGGAGATGCTCCGTCGCGCCAGGGACGAAGGCCTGGACGTCGCCTGGGACGCCTATCCCTACCACGCCAGCTCCACGGGAATCACCATCTGTCTTCCCGACAAAGCTCTGGAGGGGGGCAAGGAGGCGATGCTCGCCCGGCTCCGCGATCCCGACACGCGAACCGCGCTGCGGCGGGAGATGCTGGAGAATCCGCACAGTATCTTTCCCCGGGAGTCGCCGCCGGAGTCGATCATGATCGCCAATTGCCCCGCCCTCCCCCGCGACCAGGGGCGCATGCTGAGCGACATTCTCGGAAACGGGTCTCCCGAAGAACGGACGGAACGTTTCTTCGACTGGCTTCTCGCCTGCGGCGGCGACGCCCGGGCCATCTTCTTCGCCATGGACGAGGAGGACGTGGCATACGTCATCTCCAGGCCCGGAACGATCATCGGCTCGGACTCGCGGATCGCCGATCCGGCGGACGACGGCGCGCCCCATCCCCGGGTCTTCGGCACCTTTCCCCGTTTTCTGCGCCATTTCGTCCTGGAGCGAAACCTTCTGTCCCTCGGGGAGGGAATCCACCGCATCACGGGCCTTCCCGCCAAGAGACTCGGCCTGCGGGACCGGGGCGTTCTTCGCCCTGGAGCCAGGGCGGATATCGTGCTCTTCGATCCCTCCCGCCTCGACGGGGGCCCCGGATTCGGCGAGCCCCCCCGCTTCGCCGAAGGGATCGTTCATCTCTTCGTGAACGGGGTCGCCGCCGTGGAGGAAGGGCGCCTCACCTCCAGCCGCTCCGGCCGGGTCTGCCTGAAGACATCCACAGGGGCGTGACCTTCGAACCGCCTCCCATCCTCCGGCACGCTCCCGGAGCTGCACACCGCTTCCGGAACGGAAAACTCCGCCGAAAAACGTGTTTCGCTGCTTCCGGAGAATCGCCCTCGCCCGCCCGGGGCCGCTTTCGCCAGGGACCGGGCGTCCCGCCGGATCATTCCGTGCGCTTCTCCGGAAGCGGCGAAAAGCGGCACGGTACCCGCGAAAGAAGACCGGGTTGTACAATTTGGACGGACAGACAACACATCTTGCACCGAAGGACATTGTCCTGCCGAGGAGGCACGTTCCCCCATGGAGAGCCGGTTTCAGACAGATCACGATATCCAGCGCTTCCACCCCACCCGCATGGAAGTCTCCCTCTCCGGCCTGAGACGAAACTACGCGACCGTCCGGAGACTTCTGTCCCCACAGTGCGACATCATGGCCGTGGTGAAGGGCGACGCCTACGGACTGGGCATGCATCCCGCAGCGGAGGTTTTTTTCGGCGAGGGGTGCCGTCGCTTCGCCGTGGCCACGATCGACGAGGGGCTCTCGCTCCGGGTGGCGCTGCGAGACGTGGAGATTCTCCTCCTGGGAATCCCTCCCGTTTCCGCCACCGAGGCGGTGGTGCGGCAGAACCTGTGCGCCACCTGCGGCGACATGGCCTTCGCCTCGGCGCTGCGCGACGCGGCGAAGGCGGTGGGCAGGCGGGGACGGATCCATCTGAAGGTGGACACCGGTCTCGGGCGGATCGGCTTTTTTCCGGACGAACTCGTCGAGGCGGTCCGAACGATCCTCGCCTGGGGCGACCTGGAAATCGCCGGGATCTATACCCACTTCGCCACCGCCGACGAGGAGAACCTGGACTACACGCGGGCGCAGTACCGGCGTTTTGCGGAGAGCATCGAGGATCTGGAGCGCAACGGCATCTCCCTTCCGCTGCGGCACGCCTGCAACAGCGCGGGGCTCATCAACGTCCCCGAGGCACATCTCGACGCGGTGCGCGCGGGGCTTCTCCTCTACGGCTACCGGAGCGGCTTCGAGAACCGCGTCGTCCCCAAGACACCCACCGTTACCGTGAAGAGCACCCTCGCGTCCGTCCGGACCCTTCCGCCGGGGCATCCCGTGGGATACGGCCTGCGCTACGTCACCAGGGGCACCCAGCGGCTCGGCATCATCCCCATGGGCTTTCACGACGGCCTGGTGCGCTCCATGAAAAACGCCCAGTTTCTCCTCCGGGGACACCGCGTCACGGCGGTGGGCGCCATCTGCATGGACTCCGTCACCGTGGACCTCACTGCCCTTCCGGACGCCGCCGTGGGAGACGAGGCGGTCTTCATCGGTCGCCAGGGGGACGAGGAGATCACCGCCCAGGAAGTGGCGGACCGTCTGGACACCATCGTCGCTCAGGTCTTTTCCTTCTTTTCTCCCCGGGTGAAGCGCATCTACCTCGACTGAGGCGCCCCATGGGCGCTCTCGATCCGATCCACTCACGCCGCCGGAATCCGTGACGAGGCGGGCGCTTTCTTCGGAAAACGAACCCGCCTCTCCCCTTCCCGACAACGCGCTCCCGCCCGATGCGTCCTCATTGCCATCGCCATGTCGCACCCTTTGCGAGCATAAGCGCCGATGCGCAATGAGCCCTCGTTTCCTTCCGGGGCTCCGTCCTCCGACACCGGACTTCCCCCGGCAGATGCCGGTCCACTCACCAAGAACCACCGCGCTCCCTTCATCTTCATGAAGACGTCGCCCCTGTTCGTCATGGGTGACTTTTTTCTCGTCCCGCTCAGGGGCGACAAGATCACTGTCGGTTACACCAAGGCACACATTCCTAGCCTCCGCCATGTGCTCCTTTGCTATAATCGAAGCCACCTCTACGTGGAAGCCATACATGAAACGAAACGTGACGTACAAGGAGTTTTCCCAGAAAGGCAGGAAACTCTTCGGGCGCATCACCCGAAGGTCGTGAAACGCGAGGGAACATGTAAAGAAGTCTTTCCAGAGCCTGCGCGTCGTTCTGCCCCTGCGGCGGGGCCCAAAGGGATGCGCGCCGGACACAGCTGCCGCGCCTCGGCATGGAGGAGGAAGTTCTCTGTCCCTGACCATTTCCACCTACTACAGTCTGACGGAACTGCGGGAAGGGCTCGCCCGGCACGAGGCGACGCACAGGAGCGCACCGCCGGTCTTTCTGGTGCCCTCCTCGGAGGATCGGGCGCTGCTCCGGGCGTTGCTTCCCGAACCCGCGACGCTTTCCCGGGAGCGACCGCGGATTCGGCTCTGGAACGATCTCTACCGCGATGCGGCGGACCTGCTCGCTCCAGAGGAGATCCTGCGGCGACAGATCGATCCTCCGGACCATCACCTCATTCTCTCCCTGCTGGTGGCGGAGGAACGCCGCACCGCCGCGGGAACAGTGCCCCCGCCGCTGCGGCACCGCGGTTTCGTGACGATCCTGGGCGAACAGATCCGGGAGCTGCTGCGGGAGGACGTCTCCCCCCGGGACCTGGCACTCTCCCTGGGGTGCGGAGATGCCTGCGGCACCTTCACCTCCGCGGCGGAAGCGCCCTCTCCGCCTCCCTGTCCGAAGGACGACCCGGCGGCGGCACTCCTCTGCCGTCTCTACCACCGTTACCTGGACTATCTGGAGCACCAGGGACTCGCGGACAGCGCCGCCGTGCCCTCCCTGACGCGGGATCTTCTGGCGCGCCTCCGCACGGCGCCCGCTTCAATGCAGTCCCTTCCAGCGGAAGAAGGCCGGGCAATCCCCCGCCCCCAGGGCATCCGCGCCCTTCCTTCCGAGCTGGTGCTCGTGGGCTTTCTCTCCTTCACCTCCGCCCAGTTGAACCTGGTCCGGGAGCTCGCGGCGCTCCTTCCGGTGACGCTCTTCCAGCCCGATCCCCGCCTCGACGGCGTCTACGACGCCCGGGAACAGCTCCGGACCGCCAGCGGAACCGGCGGAGCGGAAGCCGCCCGAAAGGAGACTTCCGGAGCGGATGCGGACGGTGTCGCGAGCGTCTCCGGCGAAACGGAGACGCCACCGCAGAGGTGCCTCGAACTTCCTGTTCCCGACGTCTCCCGCCAGGCGGATCTGCTGGCCCGGGAACTGCTGCTCTGGCGGGAGAAAACGGGGCGCCTCGCCGCGCTGGGAGCCTTTCCGGGATGGGGGGAACTGGCCCTCCTGGCGACGGAACGCGCCGCGTCGCTCTTCACCTGGGCCTTCCGGCGCTACCGCATTCCTTTTGTCCGCGCCGCGGGCGAATCCGTCGCGGTGTCGCCCCTGGGGCATCTCCCCCAGGCGATCTACGGAGTCTTTCGGGAAAACTGGCCCCCCGCAAAGACGGCGCACCTTCTGGCCTCTCCCTGCCTGCTCGGGGAGCTGCACGCCCGGGAGTTTCTCCTCCGCGCCGCGAGCGGCCCGGGAGAGCGGGGAGAGAAGCTGGTGCGGCACTGCCTGGGGCGCCTTTTCCACCGGCACGAAGACGGCGCGGCGCTCTTCGAGACCCTCCTGGCCTTCTGCCGCCGCATCGACGAGGGGGACACCCCCCGAGGCCTTCTGGAAGCGCTACGCCTTCTTGCCTCGGGACCTCCCTCGTGGCTCTCCCGCCTCGCCGCCTTCGCCGAGGACGACCCCGACCTGGACGGATCGGTGCGCCTTCTCGCGGGAGCCCTCGCGGAACTGGAGCGGAAGTGTCTCTTCCTGGACGAACTCACCCCCTCCCTCGGAGAGGCCGGGGACGTGCGACTCCGAGGCGGAGACGCTCTGGCCTTTCTCGCCGAATGGGCGGAGAACGCCACCACTTCGCCTCCTCTCGGCACTGCGGAGAGCCTGCGGCTGTACGACCGACAACCGCCGGTTCTGGCGAGTGCGCAGATATGGATTCTCGCGGACGTCACGGCGGCCACCTGGCCCGGGGTACTCCGACAGGCCCCCCTGGCGGGAGAGGGACTCCGGAAGCGGGTGAACGAGACCCCCCGCACCAGAGGCGGGGCGATGCATCTTCCGCTGCTTGCGGAGCGCCGGTCGGCGCGGCAGGCCCTCTTCAGCCGCATGACCGCCCTCGGAGAGCGTGCGACGATCTTTCTGCGCCCCCTGGCGGACGACAAGGGACGCCCCCTCGCGCCGTCTCCCTTCGTGCAGCACCTCCGGGAGGACCCCCGATGGCATTTCGTCGATCCTGCCCCGCCGTGCAAAGCACCTTGCAACGGCAGTGACGGCGACGACCGGGACAAACCACGCGATGCACGCCTCC
Organism: Aminiphilus sp.; assembly: GCF_029975095.1. Classification (NCBI taxonomy): domain Bacteria; kingdom Thermotogati; phylum Synergistota; class Synergistia; order Synergistales; family Aminiphilaceae; genus Aminiphilus; species Aminiphilus sp. The sequence continues at coordinate 1,129 of NZ_JARKPW010000030.1, read as the reverse complement.
GCGGGGCGAAGGCACTCCCGCCGGGAGGTTTTCTTCCGGCGGAGACGGAAACGCGCTTCTTCCCCGCGGAGATCGGCCGGGACGACCCGCCCCTGTCCCGGAAACCCTTTCCCCGGGCGGCAACTCTGCACGTGACTCCGGCGGCGGAACAGGCCACCTGTGCCACCGCCTCCCTGAGCGATCTGGACACCTTCGTCTCCTGTCCCTTCCGCTACTGGTGCACCCGGGTGCTGCGCCTGGAAGAACCGCCCCGGGGGCTCTTTGACAGCGCCACGGCGGGACAGGCCCTCCACACGCTCTGGCAGCGGGTGTGGCAGCGCCTCGCCGAGGAGAAGCGCTTCACCGAAGCAGCGAATCCCCTGTTCTTCCGGGCCCTCGCGGAGGAGGAGTGGCGCCGTCTCTTTCCGGAAGAGGACGACGAAATTTCGTCTCCGGAGGCGCTCTATCCCCAGCTCGTGCGCGATCCCCGCCTCGCCGCCCACGCGGTGCGCCTGCACCGCCAGGTGCTCGCCCTGGCGGACGCCCAGGCCGCCACGGAGGCACGCCTCGTCGAGGCGAAGATCCGCCGCCGGGACGTGCGTCTGGAGGTACCCTGCCCGGATCTGACGATTCAGGGCGTCCTCTTCCGGGGGCGGTGCGATCGCATGGATGTTCTCGACGCGGGAACGGTGATCCTGGACTACAAGCTCGGCCGGGCGGCGCGCCTGCGCTCGCGTCTCCAGACCGCCGCCTACGCCGTGGCCTTCGGCCTCGATTCCTGCTGCGGCTTCGGCTTTCTGGGACACGGCGACGGCACGACGGCGGGAGTCTTCGCGCCGGAGGTGAAGCAGAGCTACACGGGCAAGGGAGCGACGAAGCGGGACGCCACGCCCGAGGCGCGCATGGAGGAGGCGCGCCGTGCGCTCGAGCGCATGGCGACGAGCCTGAAAGAAGGGCGCTTCGAGGCGGACTACGAGAGCGACCTCTGCCCCGCCTGCTCTTTCCGGGGGCTCTGCCGGAGGAGCGAGTACCGGGGCGAGGGGCACGGCGAGGAACCGGACGGACCGGAGGACTTCCCCGGAGACGGAGCGGACGATGCATAAACGACAGAAGTCCCTTTCCGAAGGGCTGGCGCCCCTCCTCGCGGGAG
>NZ_JARKPW010000024.1:0-18860 GCF_029975095.1 Aminiphilus sp. | reverse complement strand
ATTCTCTTCTCGGGCATTCCCCTGGGGCAGATGTCCGTGTCCATGACGATGAACGGGGCCGTTCTTCCCGTCATGGCCTTCTACCTCGTGGCGGCGGAGGAGCAGGGGGTGAACAGAGCCGATCTGAGCGGCACCATCCAGAACGACATTCTCAAGGAGTTCATGGTGCGCAACACCTACATCTACCCTCCGACGGCGTCCATGCGCATCATCGGCGACATCTTCGCCTACACCTCCCGGAACATGCCCAAGTTCAACAGCATCAGCATCTCCGGCTACCACATGCAGGAGGCGGGCGCCACGGCGGACATCGAGCTCGGCTACACCCTGGCGGACGGTCTCGAGTACATCCGCACCGGGCGGGAGGCGGGGCTCGACATCGACGACTTCGCGCCCCGGCTCTCCTTCTTCTGGGCCATCGGCAAGAACTACTTCATGGAGGTGGCCAAGATGCGGGCCGCCCGGATGCTCTGGGCCAAGATCGTGCGGCAGTTCAATCCGAAAAAGGCCAAATCCATGGCGCTCCGCACCCACAGCCAAACCTCCGGATGGAGCCTCACCGCCCAGGACCCGTTCAACAACATCGCCCGAACCTGCATCGAGGCCATGGCGGCGGCGCTGGGGCACACCCAGTCGCTGCACACGAACGCTCTGGACGAGGCCATCGCGCTGCCGACGGACTTTTCCGCCCGGATCGCCCGGAACACCCAGCTGTACATCCAGGACGAGACGAGCGTGTGCAAGGTCATCGATCCCTGGGGCGGATCCTACTACGTGGAGAGCCTGACGGACCAGCTCATGCGCCGCTCCTGGGCGCACATCCAGGAAGTGGAGCAGCTGGGGGGCATGGCCAAGGCCATCGACACGGGGCTTCCCAAGATGCGCATCGAGGAGGCCGCGGCCCGGCGCCAGGCCCACATCGACTCGGGCCGGGAGCGTATTCTGGGGGTCAACGCCTTCAAGCTGGCCCAGGAGGATCCCATCGACATCCTGGAGGTGGACAATTCGGCGGTCCGTGCCGCCCAGATCCGGCGGCTGGAAAAGCTCCGGGCCGAACGTGATCCCGAACGGGTGCGGCGGTGTCTCGATGCCGTCACCCGCGCCATGGAGACCGGCGAGGGCAATCTCCTCGAACTGGCGGTGGAGGCGGCCCGGGCCCGAGCGAGCCTTGGGGAGATCTCCGACGCCGTGGAGAAGGTCTGCGGGCGCCACAAAGCGGTGGTGCGCTCCATCTCGGGCATCTACAGCAGCGAGTTCGCCGACGAGGAGGTCATCGCGGAGGTGCGGCGGATGACCGAGGAGTTCGAGAAGCGCGAAGGACGGCGTCCCCGGATCCTGGTGGCGAAGATGGGGCAGGACGGGCACGACCGCGGGGCCAAGGTGGTTGCCACGGCCTACGCGGACATGGGATTCGACGTGGACGTCGGCCCCCTCTTCCAGACGCCCGAGGAGACCGCCCAGCAGGCGGTGGACAACGACGTGCACATCGTGGGCATGAGTTCTCTCGCGGCGGGACACAAGACGCTGCTTCCCCAGCTCGTGGAGGAGCTGGAAAAGCGCGGGCGCGGGGACATCATGGTCATCGTGGGCGGCGTCATTCCGCCCCAGGATTACGCATTTCTCCGGCAGCACGGCGCAGCGGCGATCTACGGCCCCGGCACGGTCATTCCCGCGGCGGCGAGGGAGATGCTGGAGATCCTCACGAAACGCCTCGAGGCGGCGAGGGCCTTTTGAATCATGCAGGATGAAACCTACAGGCCGGACTGGGTCCCCGAGGATGCGGGTTCCCAGTTCGCCTGCCGGGTCATGCGCGGGCGCGAGGGCGTGCGGAATGGGGCCGACTCCGCCGCTTGCGTCGTTCCGTCGTCCCCTGCGAGGCGGCTTTCCCTGGAGGACTACGAGGCGGGGATTCTCGCGGGAGACCGGATGATCCTCGCCCGGGCGATTACGCTCATCGAGAGCAATGCCCCTCGCCATGCGGAGCCCGCCCAGGAGCTGGTCCGGCGTCTTCTGCCCCACACGGGGGAGACGATCCGGGTGGGCATCACGGGTGTGCCCGGAGCCGGCAAAAGCACCTTCATCGAGGCGCTGGGATGCCTGCTCTGCGACCGGGGGCACCGGGTGGCGGTGCTCGCCGTGGACCCGAGCAGCTCCGTCTCGGGAGGAAGCATCCTGGGCGACAAGACCCGCATGGAGCTGCTCTCCCGACATCCCCGGGCCTTCATCCGCCCCTCGCCTTCCGGAGGAACTCTCGGAGGTGTCACCCGGAAGAGCAGGGAAACGCTGCTTCTCTGCGAGGCCGCGGGGTACGACGTCGTTCTGGTGGAGACCGTGGGCGTCGGCCAGGGGGAGACCACGGTGCGCTCCATGGTGGACTTCTTTCTGGTGCTGGTGCTCACCGGCGCCGGCGACGAACTTCAGGGGATCAAGAAGGGCGTCATCGAGCTTGCCGACGCGATTCTGGTCAACAAGGCCGACGGGGACAACCGTCGGAACGCTCTCGTCGCCCAGGCCGACTACAATCAGGTTCTCCATTACCTGCGGCCCGGAACGGAGGGGTGGACCACCCGGGCCTACACCTGCTCCGCCCTGACGGGGGAGGGCATCGCGGACATCTGGGAGGTGGTCCTCGAATTCCGGCGGCTGGTGCGGGAATCGGGATTCTTTCAGCGGCGGCGCTATCTCCAGACCCTGGCCTGGGTGGAGAGCATGGCGGAGGAGCATCTCCGCAACCGGATGGCGCAGAATCCCGCGGTGGCCGCCTGCCGGGAGGACATTCGGCGCCGCGTTCTCACGGGGGACATTTCGCCCACCGCCGCGGCGCGGGAACTGATCGACGCGATGGAGAAGGCCTTCTTCCTTCCTGCGGACGTGCCGTCTTCCGATGGAGTGCGTTCCGTCCGGTTCTCTTCGGACTGAGGGGTCGGAGAGGGCCGGAAGCGGGAGGAAACACGCCGCAACCAAAAGAGTACCCGAACCGTACCCGGACCGGCGGCCCTTGGGGCCGCCGGTCTGTTAGTTTTTCGGGTGCGACTTCTTCCCCTGCGGCTGATCCTTATGCTACGATGGAATGGTCATCGGGGAAAGTGGAGACGACGGAAAAATGCTCCGTCGCCGGGACCGGGCTCCACCCCGTGCTTCTGGAGAGCGGCGCATGTTCGGGGCCACGGATGGCTCGTCCGAGTGCCGGGTCCTTGCCGGTGCGGCGGTTTTTCGGGAACTTTTTTCGGTACGGACGGGAAGGGGGGCGGATCGTGTGAAGAACGGAAATCTCCTCCTCGTGGCGTCTCCTCGGGAGGCTCCGGGTGTGGTTGCGACGCTCGAGAGAAATGGTTTTGCCGTGACGGCCGTTCCGGATGTCCTTCGGGCGGGGCACATTTTGGAGCGCAGTCCTTCGCCGGACCTGATCCTGCTGGATCTCGACGTGCCGGAAAACTGCACCTCCGCGGCAATGGCGGTTCTCGCCTCGCACGCGCCTCTGGCCTTTCTCTTCGGAACTGTCCCTCCGGAACTCGTGGCCCGGACCGAGGACATCCCTTCCTTTGGGTACGTGCCGAAGGGCGCGGGGGAGGCGCTGCTCTGTGCGGCTCTCCGGAGAATGCTCGTCCTCGCCACCGAAGGAAAGCCCCACCGGAAGACGGAATTTTCCGGGGTTCTCTCATGCTCCGCGTCGCCGTCCACAGAATCGGAGACGGCGGAGCCGTTCCCGACGGTGAAGGTGGCGCTGCTCGCCACGATTCTCGACGCGATGCCGAGCCCGGTGTTCTTCAAAGACCTTCAGGGTGTCTACCGGGAGTGCAACGCCGCCTTCTGCGCGTTTCTCGGGCGCTCCCGGGAGGAGATTCTGGGAGCCACGGTCTTCGATGTCGCTCCGGCGGAACGTGCGGAGGTGTACCACCGCGCCGATCTGGATCTTCTCGCCCGGGGAGGGGACCAGCGCTACGAGACCACGGTGCCCTATCGGGACGGCTCGTGTCACATTCTCTTTTCCAAAGCGGTGGTGCGGGACGGAGAGGGAAAACCTCTCGGTCTGGTGGGCATCATGACGGACGTGACGGAGCGCAAGCGCGCCGAGGATGTTCTGCGCAGCCGGGAGGCGTACCTTCGGGCCGTCTTCGACAACGTGCCCCACGTGCTCTGGCTCAAGGACCGACAGGGGCGGTATCTTGCCGCGAACGAAGGACTGGCCCGGCTTTACGGCGCCTCAAGCGCCGAGGATATTCTCGGTCGCGGAGAGCACGACTTCTGGCCTCCCGAGATTGCCGAGTGCTACCTCGCGGAGGACCGGAAGGTCATGGAGGAGCGGACGCGGCTCTTTTTCGAACAGAAAGTACAGACGCCCGAAGGGGTGCGCCTCTTCGAGACCTTCAAGACCCCCATTCTGGACGACGAAGGAGAGCTTCTCGGCACGGCGGGGTTCTCCCTGGACGTGACGGAACGGCGCGCCGAGGAAGAGCGCGTCCTGGAACGCCATGCCCAGCTCCTTGCCATCTTCGACGGGTTGGAGGAGCTGGTCTTCGTGGTGGACATGACTACCAGGGAGATGCTCTTCGTGAACCGCAAGACAAGGGAACTCTTCGGCCGGGATCTCGCGGGAACGTGCTGCCACCGTTCCCTCCAGGCCCGGGAGGATGTCTGTCCCTTCTGTTTTCTGGAGCAGCTCACCGCCGAACCGGGCACTCCCCTGCGGCGCGACGTGGCGAGCCCCGTTCTGGGACGGCATTTCGCCGCCACCGTCACATGCATTCCCTGGACGGACGGCCGTCCGGTCATGCTCGCCCTGGCGATGGACGTGACGGAGCGCAAACGCATGGAGGAGGAGCTGCGGCGCGCCGGGGAGGAGTTGGCCGAGGCGCTGCAGGAGCGGAACGCTCTTCTGCGGGAGCTGCAGCACCGCATCAAGAACAGCCTTGCCATCATCGTGTCCCTCGTGCGCCTGGAGGCGAACCGCTCCGAAGTGCCCGCCGTCAAAGAGAGCCTCGCTCTGGTGGCGGGTCGCATCGCCTCCCTGGCGGTGCTCTACGATGCGCTCTACGGGTCGGGAAGTGTCCACGAGGTGGATCTGGCGGGATATCTCCGCAGGCTCTGCACCTCTCTGCTCGACAGTTACGGCGTCGCGGGGCGCATCGTCCTGTCCGTCGCGGAGGAGGATCGGGTCCTCCTGGAGGCGAGAAGGGCCGTCTCCGTGGGGCTCATGGTGAACGAGCTGGTGACCAACGCGGTGAAACACGCCTTTCCCGAGGGGCGAAGCGGCGAAGTGACCCTCCGGGTCGGCCGGGAGGGCGGGGCCGTGTTCGTGGACGTTGCCGACGACGGCGTCGGTTTTGCCTGCGAGGCCGTGCAAGAAGGCGGCGGAGCCGAACCGGCGGCGGAATTTCTTGCCGCATCGGGAGCGGGGTCGGGACTGCGCCTGATCGATCTGCTGGCGAAACATCTCGATGCCAGGGTGGAGCGCTTCGCCGGACCCGAGGGGAAGGGCACGTGTTTCCACATCGTCCTTCCCGAAGAAGCGCTCTCCGGGGAGGTGGCGGACGAGGGATGAGACGGAGCGGCGGCCCGAAGAGGGGCGCCGCGGAGTGGCCGAAGAAACCGGACAGACCGGACACATCAGACAGACGACCGGAGGAGGCGACCTGTTCATGGAAGGAAGATTCGGGTGGAAACGGCGTATCGGTGTGGTGCCGGCGGCGCTGGCGTTGTTGCTGTGCATCGTGGGAGCGCTCTGGGCGGAGGTGCCCTCCGCCTACGAGGAGGGGTGGCGCTTCGGCATTGCCTACCGAAACGAGGTGGCGGGAAATCTCGCCGTCATGCATGACGCTTCCGTGGCGCGCGGAACCGACCGGACCGCCGTGCTCGCCGCGGCCCGGGAGCGGGAGGCGCTGTTCCGGGAGGTGCTCCCCGCCAAGGTGGAGTGGATGCGCGGCGTGGCCGACGGCGCGGGTGTCCCCTACGAGGACGTGCTGCTCTACAACGCCGCGGACCGTCTGATGACGGGGTTCGTGGGCGAGTGCACGACCTTCGTCGCCTCCGGAAAGGCCCTCGCGGGAGGCAAGGGAACCCTCATCGCCAAGAACCGCGATCTCGGGCCGAACACCCTCAGCGAAGTGGCCATGGAGGAGGGAGGCACCTTCGCCGCCACCGACGCCTACAAGGCCGCCTACATCGACATCCCCCAGGCGGAGACCGCCTATCGGTTCGTCGGCTCCCGCTCCGCGGGGCGCTGGGGATACGGAATGGGGATCAACGAGCATCAGGTCACCGTGGCGGACAACGACGCCCCCACCCGGGACGAACTCGCCTTCGACAAGGGGCTCCACGACAACGACTACGTGCGCCTCGTCCTCGAACGGGCGAAGACCGCCCGGGAGGGCGTGGAGGTGCTCACGAAGCTGACGGAGAAGTACGGCCAGGCCTGGAACTCCATCATCTTCGAGATCGGAGATCCGAACGAGCTGTGGATCGTGGAGATTGCGGGAAAGCGCTGGGTGGCCAAGCAGTACAGGGACACCTTCACGGCCCGGTCCAACCAGTTCCAGATCACCGACGACTACGATCTCGCCGCGGAGGATCTGCTCTCCTTCGCCCAGTCCAAGGGATGGATCGGCAAGGATGTGACGGGCAAGATCAACTTCCGTGCCGTCTACGGTACCACCGAACTGTACCCCGAGGACAACGAAAAACTCGAGGAGCGCCCCGCCGCGGAGACCCTATACAACACGGAAATGCGGTACCGTCGGGCCATGGAACTGCTCCAGGGCATCTCCGGCCGCATTTCCCCCGCAGCCATGCTCCCCCTGGTGCGAGACCACTACGACACCTACCCCCTCCCCAGCGGCAAGGTGCTCGAACTGAAGCAGATGCCCTACTACAGCACCCCCCTCGCGCAGGACGAGCGCCAGGAGTGGATGACCGTCTTTCCCGAGGAGGACACCGTGGAGGTTTCCGTCTTCCCCAGGGCGATCTGCCACCATGCTTTCGAGGGCATCACCGCCGCAACGGCCATCCTCTCGGCCCGTCCGGTGCCGAACGAGCTGGGGCTGATGCTCCACGCCTACATGCAGCCGTGCAACAGCCTTTTCATCCCCTTCTACACGGGGGCCTCCTCCCTTGACGGGCGGTACAGCACCCCCGAAGCGGGATCGCGCTTCTTCCAGATCTCGAAGATGGCCTTCGGCTCCTACGAGCTCTACCACGCCCCGCTCCGCATCGTCTTCGACCCCTACGAGGCGAGCCTCTTCAAGGACATGGAGGCCATGGAAAAAGAGTACCGGCGCCTCAAAAAAGACGGTGCCGACGAGGAAGCCCAGGCGCTGCTCGACGAATTTCTCTACGCCCGGTGGGACAGCGCTCTCGCCGCCGCCGACGAGGGGCTGACCCGGATGCTCGAGGCCGCCGCGGCCTCTTCCGCCTGGTCCCGCTGACGCCCGTGCCCGCCCGGAGTCTTTGTGTGCCGGGCGGGCGTTTTTTCGTCGCCCTGTTCCCGGGCCGGTTCAGTTTCTTGGTCTGACGTCATCCTTTCGGCCGAGGCGGAACCCGCCGCGTAGAGGCTTGGCATGACCCGCCGCAGTGTTGGCCGAACGCGCTGCCCCTTCGTGAGGGGTGGCGCGTTTTTTGTATTGATTTTAGTTTTAACGAACCTCCAGGGCATTTCGTTGGAAAAAGAGAAATGTATCATTGACAAAAAGGAGCGAGGAGAATAAAGTGAATAAAATCACCAATAAAACCTGCGCAAGCCCGTGGCGTTGACGGTCTCCTCTGCGCAGGCGGAACGGGACGCGTCGCCGGCGTAAGCGAGCGTGACGGAGTGCATCGCAAGGTTGTCTGTCGTTGCAAACCTTTGCGCTGTACGGAAACGCGTCTCCCGGCAGTGGTGACCTCGGTTGCCGTATCCCAAAACAGCGCGGCGCCCAGGTCTTTCGGAGAAACGGTGTGCGTAGAGAGCGCTCTGCGGAAGCGCGTTGTTGGTTCGCGCCGGGGGAACGGAGAAGTCGCGCAGCGTCGAGTGAGGAGGAGGATGAGTCATGAAGGATCAGGTTGCCGGTTTCGGGGAGAAGGACAAGGAAGTTGCCGCCGTGTGCGGCCTTTACTGCCGGGCCTGCTCGCTGTTCATCGCGAGCACGGAGGATCCGGCGCGGCTGGAGCGGATCGCCCGTATGTTCTCGACCACCCCGGAGGACGCCGCCTGTTTCGGGTGTCGCTCCTCCAAGCGTGCGCCCGTGTGTCGGAACTGTGATTTCGTGGCCTGTGCCGCCGGTCGCGGGGTCGAGTTCTGCAGCGAGTGCACGGAGTATCCCTGCGCGGAGCTCACGGAGTTTCAGGCGGCGAAGCCCCACCGGGCCGAGCTGTGGGAGGATCTGAACCGCATCCGCGACGAGGGGTGGCGGACCTGGCTCGCGGAGGTGGAAAAACGCTATGCCTGTTCCGCCTGCGGCACCCGGAATTCCGCCTACGATCTCGCCTGCCGCTCCTGCGGGGCCGAGCCGAGCTGCGCCTACGTGGAGCGCCACGGCGAACGCGTCCGGCGTCATCTGCAGAAATGATCCGGGGGAGAAATGCTCTGAAGAAACAGCCCGGATAACTCCGCCCCCAAAAACAGCGACGCGGAGAAGAAACGCAGAAAGCCGCGAACGTCGTTCCGGGGTCGACCGCCTTCGCAAGGCAGAACGCGAAGGCGGTCTTTTTCGCCCTTTCCTTGCGGCGCACATTCCTGCGCGCCGGTTGTTCCGCGTGCGCTCAGGCCGAGACGGGGCTGCAGATCTCCACGAGAAAACCGTTGTTGTCCCGCACGTAGCTCACGGTCTGTCCCCAGGGTTTCGTCACCGGCGCCAGAACGGAGACCGCCCCCGCCGCCAGTGCCCTTTCGTAGTCCTTGTCCACGGACTCGGTGAGGAAGGCTACCTCCGCCGCGGGAGGCGTTTCCCCGGGCCGGGTGGGGCGCACCGCCAGGTCCATGGCGCCGATGAGTTCCTCCGCACAGAAGGCCAGGGCGGTCGCCCCCGTCTCCATTTCCGCGAACTGCCCGCTCTCGTGGACGAACCTCCGGGAGAGCCCGAAGGCCTTCTCGTAGAACGCCACCGTCTCCGCCACATGGGGAACATACAGAATCACGTATCCGAGTCGCATCGCTCTTCCTCCTTCATCCTTGCCTCCCGATTCCGTTCGGTGTGTTTTCTTCTCCGCTTCCGTACCGCTCCAAGGGTATACTATACATTCTAACGTCTGCGGTGTTGTAGGTGGAGCTTGTTCCCGTCGTCTTTCCGATTGGGGTAGGGAGTTTCTGCAGGTGGTGAAGGCGGGAATTTGGCCGGGAAGAAAGGTGGAAGCGGCACCATGGCCCTTTCCGTGGAAGAGACACTTTCGCTCAGTGCACTGTCGGGTATCGGCGTGCTGGCTGGTGCCAGAGGCCTCGCCACGCGCTTTGTGGAGACCGTGGTGGTCATCGACGTGCCCGACGCGCATCGCTGGATTCGCGGAGGGGAGATGCTCATCTCCTCCGGTTACCTCTTTTCGAAGAACCCTCTGGAACTCCTCCCCCTGGTGGAAGGGTGTGCACGGTCGGGTGCGGCGGCACTGGGCATCAAGGTGGGGCGATTTCTGGGGAGACTTCCTCACGAAGTGCTCTCGCTTGCGGATTCGCTTGATTTTCCCCTCCTCGACGTTCCTTCCCGAATCAACCATGTGGATATCATCAATCCGATTCTGTCCGCGCTGGTGAATCGTCAATATGAGATCCTGAAAAAATCGAGTACTGTGCGGGACCACTTTCTGGAACGCATCGCCGAAGGCGGCCAGGTTCAGGAAATTTTGGACGGGTTCGAGTCCTTCACGGGGTGTCCCGTCGCGTTTGCGGACCATGTGCGGGGCCGGCGCTGCTTTTCCGCAGGAATGCCCGCGCATGTTCGGGAGCGGTGGGAGGATGGCGGGGAGGAGCCCCTTGTCGTGGCGGGCAGGGCGGTGGGCTCTCTCTCCTTCCTCCCCGGACGGGAGCCCCTTTCCCCTCTGGAACAGGCTGTGCTGGCCCACGCCAAGACGGCCATCATGATTCTCGCCCAGCACGACTTGGCTCTCCTTGCCGCGGAATCCAGGCACAGGGACGAATTTCTCCAGGAACTGCTCTTCCGGAGGGGTGTGCAGACGCCGGAGCTTCTGGCGAGAGCGCGGCTTGTGGGATGGCGACACGAAGGGCCGCTTCTGGTGGCCCTGCTTTCCGGCGGACGTGCTTCCGGGGACAAGGCGGAGAGATGGCCGGGAAGGACGATCCCGGTCTGCCGGCCTTTTTTCTCGGGATTCGTGGAGGCCGCTCTTCCCGGTGCGCTGTGGACGGATATGGGATCCCTGTGGGCACTGCTGATTCCTCTGACGGCGCCGGAGGAATCGGAGCGAATCGTCCTCGCCGTGGAGATGATCCGTGCCCGTGTGGAGGAGCGGACCGGGTGCCGCCAGAGTGCGGCCCTCGGCTCGGTGAAGCGGACTCTCGCCGAGGCGGGGGAAAGCTACGCCGAGGCGAGGGAGACGCTGGACATCCTTGAGCGGACGCATCGGGAGGGACGCTGCGTGCGCTGGGACGAACTGGGGCTCGAACGCGTTCTCGCGGGGCTCCGCGGCGCGGAGGAGGGGAAGCGCTTTGTCCGGAAGCGGCTTGGCCCGCTGCTCGATGCCGAAACGGTGTGGACCTCGGTAAGACCTACATTCCCCACGGTGTCATGATCGGGGCGGGCCTCGTCTCTCTGCTGCAGGCATTTCGCGTCATCTTCGCAAGGCATCGGGCCGTCTGCGGAGAGGCTGCCACCGGAGAAGGCTCGGCGCCTCTCTCCGTGACCGCCGGGGAAACCCGCCGGGCCATCGCGGTCCACGTTCTTCTCTTCGGCGTCGGTGCCCTCGTTCTTGCCCTGTCGGGCGGCCTCCTGACGACGATGCCCCTTCCCACGCTCCTGCTGTGGCTCGCCTGGGCGACCTTTTCGGCGTCGACGGCCCCCATCCTCGTCGGTCTCTCCGCCATGCATTCCGGCTGGTTTCCCGCCTTCGCCATCAGCATCATTTTCCTGAGTCTCGGCCTGTTCATGGGATTTCCGGCGAAAGCCCTCGCTCTTCTCGTCGGCTACATTGCCTGCACGGGTCCCTGTTTCGCCGATATGGGATACGATCTCAAGACCGGCTGGTTCATCCGGGGGTGTGGCAGTGACGCCTCCCTGGAGAGGGAGGGACGCAAGCAGCAGGTCATCGCCGAGATGGTGGGCGGTGTGATCGCCATGCTCGTCGTGTATCTTCTCATGGACATGCATTTCAGGCTCGATCTGCTGGCGCCGGTGAGCCGGGTGTTCGCCGCGACAGTCGGTGCGGGGGCGAATCCGTCGCTGCTGCGGGAGCTGGCTCTCTGGGCGGTGCCGGGCATGCTGATCCAGTTCGTCGGTGGTCCGGGAAGAGCCATGGGGATTCTCTTCGCCACGGGGCTCCTGATCAACAATCCCGTCTACGGCATCGGTGTCATGGTGGCGGTGGGACTGCGGCTGCTTTTCGGAAAGGAGTGGATGGACATCCGGGAGGCGGGGCTCATCGCCGGAGACGGTCTCTACGGTTTCTTCTCTTCGCTTGTAAGGATCTTCGTTTGAGCGGACCGCCTGTCCGTCTTCGACCGGGTTGGACGGAATGCCTGGAGTTCCTGCCGTCTTTTACTCTCTCGGGGTTCGCGTGGTTCGCAGAATGAAGCATGCCAGAGTGCGTTTTGAGATGTTTTCCCGGGAGGTGGGGATATCCCCGCCTCCTTCGTTTTCGCGTTCTCCTTCTCCGGTGCCTCTCGTTTTTTCACGTCGGCACTCCGTCGGGGGTATGCGCTACTTTGCTTTGCTCTACTATACTATACTATATTGTGCGCTTCTACACGTTGCGGCGGCGGCGGCGGTGCGCCGGACACGGCGGTGTCGGTGACGTCGGTGGAGATTCTGTCCGAGGGGGATGTTCATCTCCGGAGTTCCGTGTCATTGGCGGTGGCTCTCGACAGCGCCGCTGAACTGAGCGATCTCGGCATGGCCTACTCTCTCGTCAGCAAGGACGAAGAGACGCAGCGGATCGAAAGCTACCACTTCGGCAGTGCATCGATTCCTCTGGTGTCCTCGGGGGAGGGAGTCTACACGCAGACCTTCGTCTTCTCCGACGATGTCCCCGCGGGAACGTACAACCTCGTGGTCCAGGTGGATCCCCTCGAATCCGTGCTCCCCGGAGCCGTGGTCTTCGAGGCGCCGGAGAGCCTCCTCGTCACCGTCGCGGACGACCGGAACCTGCCGGACCTCGTGCTGCGCGACCTGCGTCTCCATTCTGCCTATCTGATTCTCAACCACGACGAGCACACCGCCGACAACGTGCGGCGCAGTCACATCGCCGGGACGCTCGACGTGGAATCCGTGGCGTACGGCGCGTCGAACGTGGCCGTGGGGGCCTTCGTGGAAACCGACAGAGGCTACGAGGAGGTCCTGCTCTGGGACTCCGCGAGTCGTTCCTACGTGCGACACCTGATTCTTCCCTCCCTCGACGCGAACACGCTGCAGTCGCTCATGGTGGGTGTCTTCGTTCCCGAGGCCGTGCGGAATCGTCTTGCAGGGCGGACTTCCACAAATTTGAAGTTCGTTGTGGATCCCCTCGGCGCGATCGAGGAGAACGAGGCGGCGGCGGTCGTTCCCACCAGGGGTGACGACAATGAGATCGTTCATCCCGTGAACATCTACGAGGGCGTGCCCGTGGCGGCCTCCGATGCGGCGGGGCTCACCTTTCAGACGAGCTTCAGCAAAGGATTCAGCAACAATTATTTCGGCACGGAAGTGGATTTTCTGGGCAAGGCCTAGTTCGGGATTCAGGGCATCGGTGCCTCCGTCTCCGGTGGCGTTCCCGTGACGATTCTGGGGCACACCTTCGATTTCCTGAAGGCCACGTCGGACGCGCACTACAATCCGATCATGCCCACCGATTCGGCTTTCGATCTCGACGTGGAGTTCGCGGGGATGACGCTCTACAGCAAGAGCGGCAATGCGAACTTCTCCTGGGAGGAGACCTGGCAGATCGAGAAGCGCATGGGCTACTCCCAGACGTTCGTCATCGCCGTCGTGCCCGTGGAGCTGAGCGCGGGAGCGAGCGGCGCCCTGGGCATCAAGGCCACGGTGAACATCGCCGCCGCCTTCGAGGGGACCGTGTCGCCCTTCGTGGACGCCGGCGCCTACGCCTCCGCGGCGGTCAATCTCGCGGTCGCCAAGGGAGGCGTCCGGGGCACGCTCTATCTGGTGGGGTGTACCTTCGACACGACGCTGGGCGGAACCATCGCCGCCGACGCGGGGGCGACGCAGCTTACGGGAACGCTCACCGAAAAGGTGGGATACACGCTCAAGGGCCCCAACGGCAAGATCGAGCTTTATGTGGACTGGCCGAAGACCTGCTGGAAATGGCACGTCATCCCCTATCCCTGCGGATGGAACGAGGCGACCAAATCGCTCGTGAGCTGGTCCGCCTTTTCCAAGAGCGACACGCTCTTCGACAAGCAACAGTCCGTGACGGTGCCGCTCCAGTGACGGAGCTCCGCGAAGGATTTTCATGCGAGTGAACCGTCTCTTCGCCATTCTCGTGGTGCTCTTCCTCTGGATGGGCCTTTGGGGATGGTGGACTCAGCGCGAAGAACGCGAAGTACCCGAACCTCCCCTGGAGGAGGCCCCCGCGCCGGTACTGCGGTGGGAGGGCGGAGCCCGGTACGAGGTGGCGGTGCAGAGCGACATGTTTTCCGGAGAGGCGCCGGATCCTGCGGCGCCCTCCGCCCTTCGTCTCGCGGGAGTGCTGCATCTCCGGGTTGCCTCGGCGGACGCGGAGTCCGTGACGGCGACCCTTCGCTTCGGACCCCTTACCTGCGAGGTGTTCGGGCAGCCTGCTCCCGAGATGGCGGAGCGTCTGTCCGTGCCTTTTGCCGTGCGCTTTGCCCGGGACGGACGCATCGACGCGGTGCACCTGCCCGAGGCGATTCCCGAGGGAGAACGCATCGTGGCGGAGGAAGCGCTTCGGGCCGCCGAGATCGTGCTCTCCGGCGACGCGGCCGCCTGGACCGCCCTGGAGTCCCACCGGACGGGGGAGTATGAAGCCCGCTACGAGCGAGGCGAAGGCGGAACGATCCGCAAGCGGAAGATACGCTATCTCGATGCCGCCTCCCCGGTGCGGGTGGAGGTGCTCTCCTCGGACATGACGGCCCGGCTCTCTTCCACGGTGTGGCTGGCCTCCGCGGAGGGGCTGGAGTTCCTTGCGGCATCGAGCGGCGGCGCGCCCCTCTTTCGGACCCGCCTGGCCTTTTCGCTCCGGGAGATCTCCGGCGAGCCCGACCTGTCCGCTCCGCCGGCGAGGGCAAAGCCCGTATCCGGCACGGCGACGCCTTCTCCGGCGCCGGGAGCGGCCACGTCCTCTCCCGGTGGGGCAGCCTCGCCCTCTCCGGTATCCGGGAGCGGCGCGACGTCGCCTTCCGAGGCCGGGCGTTTCACGTTGCTGCTTGATGCTTTCGACCGGCGCGACCAGGAGCGGTTCGAGGAGCTGCTTGCCCTGCTGCAGGCCGATCCGGAGCTGGGAGCGGAGGTGGTGGCCCGCATCCTCGACCCGAGGACCGAGGACGCCCTGCAGGCGGCCCTGGTGGATCTGCTCGGCACGAGCGGTACGCCCGAGGCGCAGCGCTTTCTGCTGGGACTGGCGGAAAACCCCGTCGCGTCTTCCATGAACGCGCTGCGGGCGGTCATCGCCCTCGGCGGCGTGGCTTCCCCCACGGAGGAGGCGCAAAGCGGCCTGTGGCGGCTCGCCCGGGCGAAAGGCGACGAGCGGGTGGAGGACCTTGCGAACACCTCTCTTTTGGCGCTCGGTGTCATCGCCGCGACGCTCGGCACCACCGGCGACCCCGCCGCCGCCGAGGCGTCCCGGTCCATCGTGGACGGGCTGTCGGAGGTGCTCGACGGCGCGAGCGGGCCGGAGTTGCGGGTGACTCTCAAGGCCATCGGCAACACCGGAAACCCCGCTGCGGCGGAGCGCGTCGGCGCGTTTCTCCGGGCGGAGAACCCCGCCACACGGGCCGCCGCCGCGACGGCGCTGCGGCGCATGCCCGGAGAGGCCGTGGAGACGCTCCTTCTTGCCACCCTCGCCGCCGAAAACGTTCCCCAGGTACGGGGAGCGCTCGTGCGCAGCCTGGGTACCCGCGAGCCGGACGAGCGCATCGTCTCCACCCTCGCCGCGAGCGCGCAGGCGGAGGAGAGCCCTCTCGTTCGGGGAGAGATGATCCGCACCCTCGCGAAGGGGAGCGACCGTTTTCCCGCCGTGCGCGAGACTTTTCAGCGCATGCTCGACACCGAGACGGACCCGCAGAATCTGGAGTTGCTTCGCCGGTTCCTCTCACGGACACCCTCCGGACCGTGATTCCCGGGGATCCGCCCCCTCCGCGTGGAACCGCGAGGAAGCTCTGCCGCCCCCGCCCTTGACAGAACGGCGAATCGGCCTACACTGACGGTGAGCCTGTTCTCGGGGCGGGGTGCGAATCCCCACCGGCGGTATCCCGGCTGTGCCGGGGAGCCCGCGAGCGCTCCGTTCCTCTTCGGGGGAGCGGGGGTCAGCAGATCTGGTGCGATGCCAGAGCCGACGGTGACAGTCCGGACGAGAGAGAGCGAGCCCTCCGCATTCATTCCACTGCGGCGTGCCCTGCCCGTTGCGTTCCTCCCCCGATTCAGGCCTCGACTCGATTCGAGGAGGTCGTTACCGTGAATCCCCATGTCTGTGCCTGCTCCTGTTCTTTGTCCTCTGCCGCGCCTTCGCCTTCTCCCGCTGTGTCCCCGCTCCCGTTCGCTCTCACCTTGCCAGCCACGCCTTCCGAGCGCGTCCGCGCCGCCCTGGCGTCACTGCGCCGCGGCGAGGGTGTCCTTGTCGTGGATGACGAGGACCGCGAAAACGAGGGGGATCTGGTCTACGCCGCGTCGTCCCTCACCGAGGCCCAGATGGCCCTGCTCATCCGGGAGTGCAGCGGCATCGTCTGTCTCTGCCTTCCCGAGGAGAAGATCCGCGAGCTGGATCTTCCTCCCATGGTGGCGAAGAACACCAGCCCCTATCAGACGGCCTTCACGGTCTCCATCGAGGCGAGCGAGGGCGTCACAACGGGCGTCTCCGCCGCGGACAGGGTCCGGACCATCAAGGCCGCCGTGGCGGAGGGGGCCCGCCCGGAGGATCTGCGCCGCCCCGGCCACGTTTTCCCCCTCTGTGCCCGTCCCGGAGGCGTTCTCGAACGGCGGGGACACACGGAGGCCACGGTGGATCTCATGCGCCTCGCGGGGCTGCCTCCCTACGGTGTGCTCTGCGAGCTCACCAATCCCGACGGCACCATGGCCCGTCTGCCCGAGATCCTGCGCTTCGGCGCGGAGCACGGACTTCCCGTGGTGACCGTGGAGGATCTCGTTGCCTGGAGAGAAGAAGCTCCCGGAGGAACTTCCCGGAGGTGATGTCTTCGGACCTGTCGCGGGGCGTTCCGGGGCAGGTCCCGACAAGATCCGGCCCGGAAGTCGCAATTTTGCTCCGCCCGCTCCCTTCGGAGATTTACGCCTGGGGCGTGTCCCTTGCCGGATGCGGGGAGTTCTCTTGTGAGCTCTGCGCTGCGAACCGTGGACTTTAAACAGCGGACTGCGACTGAGACATCCTTCCCGTCAAACGCTCTTTCCGCCGAACATCGAAACATACGCCCGCGCAGTGCGCGGGCGTTTTTTTCGCCGCCCTGTCGCGCCCTTTTGTGCGGACGTCCAAAAAACGCCCGAATTCCTCTCCCAAGGTTCTTGCTCCGGTCCGATGCAAAAGAACGCATTCTTTTCTATGATGCGCATGAAGGAAGTGCGGCATTTCTGCGCGGCTGGCGAGCTGCGTGCCCCGACGTGTCGTCAAAGGCACGGACAACGTGTGAGAAGGCGGAACGGGGTACGGAAGAGGGAAACGTGTGCGGCGGCGGTGGGGAACTCCGGAGACCGCCGCGCCGGGGTGGTTCGAATGCGCCGGAGGGCGCGGACGGGAAGGGAGGCGCATCATGCGGTTGGAACTGCACGAGGTCGTCATTCGGCGCATCGAGTGGGGAGACAGGACGGGGGCCTGGAACGGCGTCCTGACGGTGAACCGCGAGGAGGCCGCCGCGGAAGTGGCGAAGGACGAGCGTTTTGCGTCGGTACGCCTCGATCTGGCCCATCCGGGCGAGAAGGTGCGGATCATTCCGGTGAAGGATGTGGTGGAACCGCGGGTGAAACTTGCCCGGTCGGGGGAGCCCCTCGGCTATTTTCCGGGATTCTTCGCTCCCGCGGGAACCGCGGGGAAGGGGCTCACCCTGGTGCTGCGGGGCGCCGCGGTGGTGACCTGCGGTCCCATCGTGGCCTTTCAGGAAGGGTTCATCGACATGTCCGGCCCGGGGGCGGCCTACACGCCCTTCTCCGAGACGGCGAACCTGGTTCTCACCGTGGAGCCCGATCCGCGCCTGACGAAGCACGCCTACGAGGAGGCGCTCCGGCTCGCGGGGCTGCGCCTGGCGGTGTACCTCGCCACGGCGGCCAGGAACGTGACGCCGGACGCGATCTCCGTCTACGAAAAGGGCAACGTGACCGACGAGGCGATCCGCCTGCCCGATCTTCCCCGGGTGCTCCACATTTGCATGGCCATCACCCAGGGACTCCTGCACGACACCTTCGTGCACGGCGGGGACATGAAGGCCTCCCTTCCCGTGCTGCTCCATCCCAACGAAGTGCTGGACGGGGCGGTGGTCTCGGGCAACTGCGTCTCCGCCTGCGACAAAAACACCACCTGGCACCACCAGAACGACCCCGTGGTGCGCGCGCTCTATCGGCGCCACGGCGAGGACCTCAACTTCCTCGGCGTGGTGGTCACCCCCGAGGATGTGCGTCTCGCGGGGAAGGAACGGGCCGCCTCCATGAACGCGGCCCTTGCGGAGAGCCTCGGCGCCACCGGCGTGATCATCACCGAGGAGGGGTACGGCAATCCCGACACCGATCTCTGCCTCAACGCGAAACAGATGGAGCGCCGGGGCATTCGCACGGTGATCATCGCCGACGAGGCGGCGGGCACGGACGGCGCGAGCCAGGGGCTTGCGGATTCCACCCCGGAGATAGCAGCCTTCGTCTCCACGGGCAACGTGAACGAGATGATCGAGGTACCTGCCATGGAGCGTGTGCTCGGCTATCCCGAGGCCATCGCTCTTCTCTCCGGGGGCGCCCCGGAGAGCCTGCGTTCCGACGGCAGCATGTTCGTTGAGCTGCAGTCCGTCATCGGTTCCACCTGCGAGCTCGGCGCCGGTCGCTGGGGCTGCGCGGAATTCTAGGCGTGTCTCGGGAAGGGAGGAACGGACCGTGACGTATCGTATCGTCCACTACACCAACCAGTTCTTCGCGGGGCTCGGCGGGGAGGAGAAGGCGGATCTGCGCCCCCTCGTCCGCCCCGGTGCAGTAGGTCCCGCTCTGGGGCTCGAACAGGCCCTCGGGGGTGAGGCCGTGGTGGTCGCCACGGTGATCTGCGGGGACAACTACATGGCGGAGAACCTCGCCTCCGCCACGGAGGACGTGCTCGCACTCATCCGGGAACACAATCCCGACGCGGTCACCGCGGGACCCGCCTTCAACGCCGGGCGGTACGGAACGGCCTGCGGCGCCGTGCTGGAGAAGGCCGCCGCCGTGCTGAAGGTCCCCGTCGTGAGCGGTATGTATCACGAAAATCCCGGCGTGGAGCTCTACGGCAGGAACGTGGTTCTCGTGGAAACCGGCGACAGCGCCCGGGGTATGAAGGACGCCCTGGCGAAGATGGCGGAGGTGACGCGCAAACTCCTCCGC
>NZ_JARKPW010000037.1:0-20902 GCF_029975095.1 Aminiphilus sp. | reverse complement strand
CCAGATGCCCTTGGCCGTCTCCAGAAGACAGAAAACCAGGGTTTTTCCGAGCGGAACACCTGCCCGGGTTTCGATTTCCGAAAGTGTTTCGTCGAGCAGGACCATATCCTTGGGATCTTCCACTTTGGGAACACGAATGCCGTGAATGCCTGCGGGAACGACGGCCTCAAGATCCTCTTTCCAGTAGGAAGTGTCCATCCCGTTGATGCGCACCGTCACCTCGCAGGTGCCGAAGTTCCCCTGCCGAAGCACGTCCCGCACGAGAATGCGGGCCGCATCCTTTTCGCGCATCGCCACGGCGTCCTCAAGGTCGAGGACGAGACCGTCGGGGTTGAAGAGGTGTCCTCGAAGAAGCATGTTGGGATTGTTGCCGGGAAGGTAGAGCATGGTTCTTCGGAGTCTCATGCGGCGTCACCCCCCCGATAGCGAGCCAGTGCGGCTTCGGTTCTGGCCTTGAGGATCAGGTCCAGAGCGCCGTTGTCCTGAATGGAGATGGAAAGATCCGAGGCGCCCATGGCGGTGGCGACTTCCTGTACGGCCTTGTGCATGGTGGGCGCAAAACGGGCCGTGGCGGCGCCGGAGAGCTGAATGGAAAGCCCGCTTCCCGGGGCGCCTTCGCTGACCGTCACGAGGCAGTCCATGGACTCCACCGTTCCGGCCGATGCCGTTTTCATGACGCATTCCTCCTTGCCTTGGATTCTCGATTGTACGAGTGGAACTCGTCTCGGACGAACAAAGGGGCTCGCCGCGGCGAGCCCCTATAGTGCGTCACAAGGGCCGTCGCGTTATTCGTCGAAGCCGACGGTCTTCGTCCAGTCGCACATTTCCTTCGCCTTCGCCTTGGCCTGCTCGATGCGCGCCTCGGAGATGCCGGGAGTGATCTTCCGGGCGATTTCGGCGGCCATTTCCAGCGTGGAGGCGGCGTCCTTCTCCCAGTTCGGGTCGCCCCGGAAGTCCCGGAGCACGTCGTAGGTGAGCACCTTGCCTTCCACCAGCACTTCACCGATGGCCTTTTCGATCTTCGCGCCCGCTTCATCGAGACCGAGATATTCGAGCATCATCTTCGCGGTGAGCAGGATGGCGCATGGGTTGACCCGGTACTGATGGGCGTACTTGGGCACGGAACCGCTGCAGGGTTCGAAGATGGCGGCCTTCTCGCCGATGTTGCCGCTGGGGGCGAAGCCGAGTCCGCCCACGAGCTGGGACGCCTCATCGGAGAGGATGTCGCCGAAGACGTTGCTCGCCACGATGACGTCGTAATCCTGGGGATTCTTGATGAGCCACATGGCGGTAGCGTCGGCGTTCTCTTCGATCCCCTTGATGCCGAACTGCTCGTATTCCTTGGCCACCTGGAGGAAGATCTTCTTCATCATGCCGTCGGTCTCCCGGATGACGTTCGCCTTGTTGCAGTTGTGGACGGTCTTGCGTCCCGTTGCCTTGGCGTACTCGAAGGCGGCCCGGATGATGCGCTCGCATCCTTCCTTGGAGAAGACGCGCCAGGACACGGCCACTTCGGAGCACTTCTTGAAACGCTCCATGCCCTTGTGGACGTCATAGAGTTCCTTGGGAAGAGGATTGAATTCCACGGCGGCGTAGAGATCTTCCGTGTTCTCACGGAAGAGGACGATGTCGATCTTGGGGTCGCCCTTCAGCGGGGTGCCGACACCGGGGAGAACCTTGGCGGGGCGCAGATTGATGTAGAGATCGAAGAGCTGCCGCATCTGGAGAATGGCGGATTTGAAGCCCTTCACTCCTGCCTTGGAGGTGATGGCCGCCATGAGGGTGGCGTCGGCGTTCTCGATCTTCTTGATCGTCTCGGGGGGAACGGTGTTGCACCGGGCGTCGCCTTCGCCGAACTTCGCGACGGACTTCTCCCACATGCACCATCCCAGATCGGCCCGGACGAAGTCGATGGGGAGATCCATGGTGTTCAGGACGAGCATTGCCGCTTCCATCATGTCGAAACCGGAATCGTCTCCGGGCATGTAGCACACGGTGTAGCGGTCTTTCTTCTCCTTCACCTGCAGGACGTTGCGGGTCATGGACGGATTCCCTCCTTAAAATATGTGGTGAAACTTGATTTGTCTCCTTCGCCCACGATCCGCCTTCGGCATGATGCCGCGGATCGTGGAGTGCTCAAGCCAGCCACCCTTGGGAGCGGCGGGCCCGCGCCGGTTCGAATGAATCAGCTCAGCCCCAGGGACTTCTTCACGTGGGGAATGAGCCCTCCGTCCTCGATGAGCCCTCGGACGAATTCCGGATAGGGCGGGAAGGGGAATGTTCCCTTCTTCGTGACGATCTGCCCCGCATCGAAATCGACGGTGACTTCCTCGCCTGCCTCAATGGCGTCGACGGCCTCGGGAGAGACGATGATGGGAAGCCCCTCGTTCAGACAGTTCCGGTAGTAGATTCGGGCGAATCCCTTGGCGATGATGGCGCCGATTCCGCGCTCCTTGAGACAGGAGACGGCCTGTTCACGGGAAGAGCCGCATCCCCAGTTCTTGCCGCCCACGATGATGTCTCCCGCCTTGGCGGATTTGGTGAATTCCGGGTCGAGGTCTTCCAGAGCCACCTTGGCCATCTCGGCACGATCCTTGATGGTGTAGGTGTATTTTCCGGGGAAGATGACGTCGGTGTTCACATCGTCGCCGTACTTCCAAACTTTTCCGGTGGTCTTCACGACTACAGCACCTCCCTTGGATCGGAGATCTTGCCGGTGAGAGCCGAAGCGGCCACGGTGAGGGGGCTCGCCAGATAGATGAAGCTCTCCTTGTTGCCCATGCGTCCCTTGAAGTTCCGGTTTGCCGTGCTGATGCAGGCCTCACCGGGGGCGAGGATCCCCTCGTGGTTGCCCATGCAGGGGCCGCAGCCGGGATTGGTGATGACGCAGCCCGCGTCGAGGAAGGTGTCGAGGAGGCCCTCTTTCATGGCCTGGCGGTAGACTGTCCAGGAGGCGGGAATGACGATGGTGCGCACGGCCACCTTGTTCCCCTTGAGAAGATCCGCCGCGGCGCGGAGATCTTCGATGCGGGCGTTGGTGCAGCTTCCGAGGAAGGCCTGGTGGATCTCCGTTCCCTTCACTGCGTCAATGGCGGCGTAGTTGTCCACCGTATGGGGTTTTGCCACGCAGGGAACGAGATCGCCAAGATCGTAGGAGAGTTCTTTCGCGTAGACCGCGTCGTCGTCCGCCCAGATCGCCTCCCACTTGTCGCTTTTCGCCTTGCCCTTGATGGCGTCGAGGACCTTCTTGTCAGGGGGGCAGACGGCGTTCTTCGCGCCCATCTCGATGCCCATGTTGCACAGGGTCATCCGCTCCGCCACGGTCATGTCGGCGATGCCCTGCCCGTGGAACTCCACGGACATGTAATCCGCACCATCCGCCTTGATGTCACCGATGATCTTGAGGATGAGATCCTTGGCGGTGACGCCTTTCTTGAATTTTCCCGTGACGGTGATCTTCAGGCTCTCGGGGACCTTGAACCAGATCTTGCCCGTCGCCCAGGCTGCGGCCATTTCGCTCCGCCCGATGCCGGTGGAGAAGGCGCCGTAGGCACCGTAGGTGCAGGTGTGGCTGTCGCTGCCCACCATGATGAGTCCCGGAAGGGCGAAGCCCTCTTCACACATGACCTGGTGGCAGACGCCGCCATTGGACATGACGTCGTAGAAGTTGGGAATGCCCTGCTCCTTGACGAATTCCCGGATTTCCTTGTGGTTTACCGCGTGTTCGTCGCTGGGAGCCGGCACGGCGTGGTCGAGAATGAACACAAGTGCGCCGGGTTTCCAGACGTTTTTCACGCCGATCTTCTTGAAGGTCTTGGCGATGGGTGCGGCGTTGTCGTGGCTCATGCAGAAATGGGGCTCCACGGTGACCACATCGTTGGCCTTGACCTCGTATCCGGCGGCTTTGCCAAGAACCTTTTCGGCGAAGGTCTTGCCCATGGTGTGTCTCCCTCCTTGCGATGTCTCTCGCTCAGGCGCTCTTCGCTGCCTGTTCCTTGAGATACTCGATGAGTCCTCCCGCGGCCATGATGTCCTTCTCGAGATCGGCCACGGCGTCTCCATGGAAGGTCTTGCCGTTGGTGATGTTCTTGATCTCACCGGCGGCGAGATTCACTTCGAGTTCATCTCCGTCGTTGATGGCCTTTGCCTTGATGGCCTCGCTCAGACCGTTCACGAAGAGCACGGGGTAGCCGTTATTGATGGCGTTCCGGTAATAGATGCGGGAAAAGGACTCGGCCAGGACCACGGGTATGCCGGCGAACTTGAGGCAGTACACGGCATGTTCCCGGGAGGAACCGCAGCCGAAATTCCGGCCCGCAACGACGAAATCGCCTTCTTTTACTTCCTTTGCGAAGTTCTCCTTGCCGGGATAGTACTCGAAGGAGAACTGGGGCATTTTCTTGGGATCCGTCTCGGCGAGGTATTTGTTGTGGTAGATGAGGTCCGTGTCCACGTCGTCGCCGAAAACCCAGGCACGTCCGCGCAGAATTGTCTGTTCCATCTTCGTGTCCTCCTTGGTCGCCCTAGCAGAGGATATCCCGCGGGTCCGTGATGACGCCGCGGACAGCGGAAGCCATTGCCGACATGGGGCTCATGAGATAGGTGTGGCTTCCCTTGCCCACCTTGCCGATGAAGTTCCGGTTCGTGGTGGAGACGCCCACGTCGCCGCTGGGAAGCACGCCGTAGTGTTCCGCCGTGCACAGACTGCAGGTGGGGTTGGTGAAGATGACCCCGGCCTCCAGGAACTTCTGGATCATGCCCGCCTCGGCGCAGCGCTTCATAGTCTCCCGAGTCGCGGGGGTGATGATGGTGCGCACCGTGGGGCTGACCTGGAAATTCGCGGCCTTGAGCACGTCGAAGGCGGCGGCGATGTCCTCGAAACGGCCGTTGGAGCAGGAGCCGATGTGCACCTGATCGATGTGGTTCCCCGCGACCTCGCGGACCTTCTTCACGTTGTCCGGCGCATCCGGGCAGGAGGCGAGGGGTTCCAGGTCGTTGACATCGAAGGAGAGTTCCTGGCAGTAGACTGCGTCGGGATCGGCGGCGATGGCCTTCACGCGTTCGTCCACTTCGTTTCCGGCTCTTGCCCGGAGCCAGTCGAGTACGTCCCCGTTGGGAAGGATGAGTCCTACCTTGCCGCTCATCTCGGTGACCATGGAGCAGAGGGTGATGCGATCCGCGAGGGTGGAGTTTTCAATGGTCTCGCCGTAGAACTCCACGGACCGGAAGAACATCCCGTCCGCACCGAGGGTTCCCACGAGCAGGGTGAGGAAGTCGCGCATGCATACACCCTTCTTGAAGGTGCCCGTGGCGGAGATCTTCATCGTCTCGGGTACGCGGAACCAGTTGGTTCCCTTGAACCAGGACGCCACGATGTCTGTGTTGCCCACGCCGGTGGCGAAGGATCCCACGGCGCCGAGAAGGTTCATGTGGCTGTCCGTGCCGAGAATGACATCGCCGGGTTTGACCAGGCCGTTTTCAAGGAGTACGTGCTGCCCGACTCCCCAGTTCACGTCGAAGACTTTGGAAATCCCCTGTCTCTTCGCAAAATCACGGATGATCTTCTGGTTCTGGGCGACCTTTTCCGCATGGGCCGGTGCCTGAAGATCGAAGGTGAAGGCGACCTTCTCCGGATCCCAGACCTTTCCCTTTTTCTCCGTCACTTCCTCAAACTGAAGAACACAATTCGCTCCGCCGAAGTCGCGGGCGGTGGACCAGTCGATGTTGCACCAGACGCGGTCACCGACCTTCACTTTCTTGCCCGAGGCTCGCTCGATGATCTTTTCGATCATGGTCTTGCCCATTGTTGCACCACACCTCCTCTTAGAATTTCGTGCTTTCCGTAACAGCATTCCGAAGAGGGCGCCGCATCTCCTCCGGACGAGAACGACGCGGTGCCCTCAAGAGGTCATTGGAAGTGACTTACTTCAGCAGTCCGAGAAAGGACTTGATGCTCTCGAAGTTGATGAAGTCACACTTGTTGATGACCACTGCCTCGGGGCTCCGATAACCGCCGTCGCCTTCATGGGCGTGAACGGCGATGGTGTGGGCGATGCGGGAATTGACGCCGTTCCGCATGGCAAGACCGGTTCCGGAGAAGGGATGCCGGAGGTCTTTGCCGAGACGGGATTTGACCATCTTGCCTTCCGCGTTCTTCTCGTATTCGACGAGCTTCCCCACGTCGTGGAGAAGGGCGCCGGCGATGAGCGTGTCGTGGTCGAGCTGGAAACCACCGTTGTCCTTGTACAGAGCATTGAACTCGTCGTAGATAACCTTGGCCATGCGGGTGACGCCCCGGGTGTGCACGAGGAGCGACGCGGGGCAATCGGGGATGAGAAGCGTAAAGGGGATCCACTCCATGTCCTCGGGCTGCCAGCCTCCGGTCTTCAGCGCGTCCTCATAGGTGGCGAAGACGCCTTCCTTGATCTTCGGGTCCTGGATCCACTCGATTTCGGGCATCAGGGCAACCAGTTTCTCTCGCATGAACATCCCTCCTGTGTTCTCTGGGCGGAGACCATTCTCCACCTCTCCGTGCACGGCTCGTTCCGTGCGGTGACCTACAGCCTCTTCGTCCTCTCGGATTTCCTGCTTTCTGTGCAACAGGGAGAGCGTCGCAGAACGTCGGTTATGCGAGCGCCTGCGTACGTCCCCACTCTTTTTGCCGTTACGAGGCGGAATGACGTTTCGTTTCGAGGGCCATGGTTTCCTGCAGGGTCCGGTAGATGCGCTCGATATGGCCCCGAGCCTCCCGGGAAGCCTTATCGATGTCGTGATCGAGGATGGCCTCGTAAATGCTTTGGTGTTCGCAGAGAAACGCTTCCTTGTCGGCAAGCAGCGAATAGATTCGCTCATGGGTGGCCATGATGAGATTGAATTCCATTTTGACGATGTTCGTGAAAACGAAATTCTGAGTCGCTTCGGCCATGACAAGGTGGAAGTCGAAATCCGACTGAGCACGGTGTGCGATGGTATCCATGTCTTCGCTGGTGACGGAGAGAACCCGGCGGAGTTTTGTGTGGTCCGAGGGAAGTGCCCGTCTCGCGGCTTCGGCGGCAATGGCGGGATCGAGAACGCGTCGAGCCTCCATGAGTTCCAGAATTGCCGCATCCTCAAGTTGGGACGTGGTGGAGGAAACACTGGCTTCGCTTCGGGGCTTGCGGACGAAACGCCCCTTGCCGGGAATGCTCTCGATGAGTCCCATGAGTTCCAAGACGCGAAAAGCCTCGCGCAGGGAACTCCTGCTGACGCCGAGCTCTTCCATGAGTTGTCGTTCCGGAGGCAGCGGATCTCCCAGGCGGAGTTCACCGTTGGCGATGAGCTCCTTGAGCTCGTCCACGACCTTTTCGTAGATTCTGGTCTGTTTGACGCGTTTGTCCATGTCTGCCGGCGCCTCCTTTGATTGGACCACCCAGTGCACTTTATATACCAAGCGGCTCTTTTGCGCAAGGGTTCCCAAATAATCTTTCAATTCTGAGTTGCCGTATTTCCAGAGGCGTTTCATGTCGGCCAGGGTGTGCCCGGGATGGTTTCGTCTGAACCTGACCTCTTGTCGTGCATGCGTTTTTGCGGTTTTTCAGGGGTGATGCTCGGTGGCGTTGCCAGGGAATTTTTCGGGTGTTCCATGCGGGGGAAAGGATGATGGTTCAGTGCAAAGATCTTTTTGCAAGCATGTGGTCCGACCGCGGGGCGAAGAGGAGGCGATCTGGCGTCCCGACGAGCGTACATCTACAATGGGAGAAATCACATACATCCGTGAGGGGAGTGACGCAACGTGAATCGTGGGGAGCGAGGTCTAGGCGTAGAAAGAGCGAAGGAACTGAGAAAACGCGTAAGGGGCGGGGGAGTGCTGCGGCAGTTTCGGGAGCTGAGATTCTTTGCTCTTGTCGCGCTTATGGTGGTGTTTTCCGTCGGGATAGCGACGGGGGACGATCCTGTTGCGTTGGCGGAAAAAGTGCTCTCCGCCGCGCGTGCCGGAATGCCTTTCCCCGTTTTTGCGGGAGATGCGCCGTCGTTGGACCTGGAAGGCGCCTACGCGGTGCAGAAGATCTATGCGGACCGTCGCCTTGAGGGAAAAAATCCCGACGCTTTCAAAGCGGGACTGACGACGGAAGCGACGCAACGGCGTTTCGGAGCGTCCGGTCCCGTGGCGGGTGTTCTTTTCCCCGAGGGACGCAAGGATTTCCTCCCCGAGGAGCCCGAACCCGAGATCTCTCTGGGGGATTTTGGGAAGCTCATGCTGGAGACGGAGGTTGCTTTCATTCTCGGGGAACCCGTAACGGAACCGCTGAAGGATGAGGCGGAATTCCGGAAAAAAGTGGTTTTTCTTGCTCCGGCGATCGAGCTTCCCGATCTGGCGTTCGCGGACATGAAGGCCATGAAGGTGACGGACATCATCGCCTCCAGCGTTTCCGCGAAGGCCTATCTTCTGGGCAAACCCGTGCCTTCGGACGCGGCGGATCCGAATTCGGTGGAAGTCGTCCTCGCGAAGGAGGGCAGGGAGGTAAACCGCGGAAGAGGGAGCGACGCTCTTGGGGACCAGTGGCGGGCAGGGTTGTGGCTGGTGAACGAGCTGCTCCGTCTGGGGTGGATTTTCGACGCGGGGGACGCTCTCCTCACGGGTGCGCTGGGAAACATGATCCCCGGCGAGGAAGGCCGTTACAGTGCCGACTTCGGTCCTCTGGGGAGTCTTTCCTTCCGGATCGTTCCGTAATTTTCCGCAGAGTGTGTTTTGCGGCGCGCATTCCTTGAGAGCAGTGTTGCATCGCCATCAAGGAATGCGCGCCACAAAGTCCCGGGTCGCCTTCTCAGGTTCCGCCGAGGCCACCACGGCGGCGATGACCGCGACGCCGCAGGTGCCGGCGTCAAGGACGCAGCGTACCCGATCCGGAGTGATGCCACCTATGGCGATGGCGGGAAGGGCGATCCGGGAAGTCACATGCCTGATTCCCTCCGGACCGAGGAGTGTCGTGATGGTCTTGCTTGACGTGGGAAATGCGGCACCGATGCCGAGATAGTCCGCGCCGTCCTGTTCCGCCTGGAGGGCTTCCTCGACGGAATGAGCCGTGGCTCCCACGAGAAACCCCGGCGGTGCGAGACGTCGCGCTTCCGGAACGGGGAGGTCCGATTGTCCCAGGTGCACTCCGTCCGCGGCGGCGGCGAGAGCCACGTCGATGCGGTCGTTCACGATCAGGAGTGCCCCGCGGTCGTTGCAGAGGTGTCGCAATGCCACCGCGGTTTCGTAAAGCTCCCGGGTGGACGCGTTCTTGTCCCGGAGCTGAATGGCCGTGGCACCTCCCCGCAGGGCACACAGCGCCTGTTCTTCCAGGGAGCGTGGCGCCCCAAGGATGCGATCGGGAATGACGCAGAGTCGCAGGCGTTTGCGAAGCGTCATGGTCATGCCTCCTTCACCTGAAGAAGAGTACAGCGGCGGAGTTCTTCCGCAAAATCCGACGGCTGGAGCAGGAACAGTTCGTCAAGAAGGGCCGCCCGAAATGTTCCTGGACCGGAGCTCTTCCTTTCCGCTCTTTCTGCACAGCGCTTCATCGCCACGACTCCGGCGAGCCCTCCTGCGACATGTCCTCCTCCGCAGGCTCCGGCGAGCATGAGGGAGCCGAGGACGCAGCCGCTTCCGGAGATGGCGGGCAAGAGGAAGGATCCTCCCCGGACGGCGGCGACGCAGGAGCCGTCACTGAGCAGGTCCGTTTCTCCCGTGGCGCAGACGAGGGCGCCCGTGCGCCGGGCCAGAGAGACGACCGCCTCGGGAACGGCGCTCGCCGAGAGTGTGTCCACGCCGCGGAGGCTGCCCTCGTGTCCGGCGAGAAGGGAGATTTCGCCCCTGTTTCCCTTGATGATGCGGATCGCCGGGTTTTGCAGCAGATCGTCCACGATGCGCCTGCGGTAGGGCGTGGCGCCGTAGCCCACGGGATCGAGGAGTGCAAGCCGCGTCTCCGCAAGGGCGTTTTGTACCGCCGGCAGGTCCCGCCTTTCCAGGGCACCCACGTTGTAGAGCACTCCGTCGGCCATGGCGGCGAGGTTCGCCGCCTCTTCCGCCTCCCGGGACATGATCGGGGAGGCGCCTACGGCGCACACCGCATCCGCCTGGAACGACGCGGAGATCCAGTTCGTCAGGTGATACAGAAGCGGCCGCTTCACCTTCATACCGGCCCAGGCCTCGGCCAAGGCCGCTCCCTCCGCTTTTTGGAGAAGGGTTCTCAGCGTCCGGGGCATTCCGCTTTCCCCGCCCGGGCGTGTCCCAGGGTGCCCCAGCCCTTTCCGGGGCGGAAGCCGTATTCCAGGGCGCGCCGGAGATAGCGCCGTCCTTCCTCCACCGCAAGAATGAGGGGGCTCCCGGACGCGAGTTCCGCCGTGATGGCCGCGCTCAACGTACACCCCGTGCCATGGGTGTTTCTCGTCTCCAGACGGCTGTCCCGGAAGGTCACGAGCGTGCCCTCCACGAAGAGCACATCCACGATCTCGTTTTCCTGGGGAAGATGGCCGCCCTTGACGAGAACATTGGGAACGCCCAGGGCGGCGATGCGTTCCGCGGCGCGCCGCATGTCCTCCACCGAGGAGATCGGCTGTTGCGCCAGGCGCTCCGCCTCGGGAACATTGGGTGTTACCAGAAGCGCCAGGGGAAGCAGTTCGTTCCGAAGAACCTCCACCGCCTCGTCGGCGATCAGGGGTGCGCCGCTCTGCGCCACCATGACGGGATCCACCACGAGAGAAGTGATGTTCCGGCGGCGCACGCCCGCGGTGACTTCCCGGATCGTTTCAGGGCGGGAGAGCATGCCCGTTTTTGCGGCACCGATGGGGAAGTCGGACCAGATGGCGTCGATCTGTGCCCGGATCATCGAGGGCGGGATGTCGAAGAGTGCCTCCACGCCCAGGCTGTTCTGGGCCGTGACTGCCGTGATGACCGTCGTTCCGAAGACGTCGAGGGCGGCGAAGGTCTTGAGGTCCGCCTGAATGCCTGCGCCGCCGCCGGAGTCACTGCCCGCGATGGTTGCCGCGAGTCCGCGGTAGGATGTCATTCCTGTCTGCCTCCTTGTTTGTACCGGTTTCTGTCGAGCGGTTAAATGACAGGTCCCTCGTGTGACGGGAGATCTACAGGGTTGCCGCCATCTTTCGAAATGCCTGATTTTGCCGCAAAAAATGGAGCAGCAGGAATGCCACGGTCGCTCCGGGAATGCTGCTCGCGAGAAACGCCAGGTTGAGCGAGACGAGCCCTACGGATCTTCCCATGGCAGGCCCGAGAAGGAGTGCCGCGAGAGATGCTCCCACCGGGCCGGTGCCGAGAGGTTCGGCGAAGACGGCCCAGTCATTTTTCCACCACCGGAAGGCGAATCCCGCCGCCAGAGCGCCGGGGATACTTCCGGGAAAGGCGAAGAGGGTTCCCGTTCCCGTGAAGAGCCTCAGGAGGCTCGTCACGGCGGCAATGCCCGCTGCCCACCAGGGGCCGAGAAGCGCTCCGGCAAGGGCGTTGACCGTGTGCTGGAAGGGAAAGCATTTTGTGGGCCCCAGGGGAATGTGAATGCCCGAGAGAAGCAATGCCGCGGCCACGAAAAGCCCCGCTGCGGTAAGGCGTTTGAGGGGAAAAGGAGTCATGAAGGAACACCTCCCCTCCTGTATGGCTGCGACAGGCGAGGAACGCGTCGAAAATGGGAAAAAGGGTGTGTGGTGTGCATGAAAAAACTCCCGGCAAGGAGATGCCGGGAGCGAAGTCTTTCGTGTCGTGGAAAACACACAGAACTTCCCTTCGCCGGCATGACCCGGATCAGGTTCCAAGGGTCGAGGCGAAGAAGCCCCCTCTCAGCCGGTTCGCCGGCCCCCCCAGTTGCTGTCGCCGTTACGATACGGACAAGGTGCGTCTTTGTCAATGGGTCTGTCGTGTTTTCGTCGTGGAAAAAGGGGGGCCGGCGTGTCCGGCTTTCCGCGCTCCGGAACAATGGAAGGCCGGGCCGGATGAAGGCTCCCCGAGAACGTCACGCTTCTCCGGGAGTGAGAGTCCAGAGGTCCTCCTGCGGAGGCGTGAGGAAGGCGCATCCGTTTGAGGTGACCACCACCATGTCCTCCTGACCCAGATAGCCGCAGGATGTCTGCACGCCGAATTCGAGGGTGAAAACCTGTCCTTCCTCCGCGGGGAGTTCCACCAGCTTGCCGTAGCGCTCCCATCGGGGACCCAGGAGCGCGCCGCCGTCGTGGGCGAAGGCGCCCACCTGATGTCCCAAGGAATGGGCGTATTCGGGGTAGCCCGCTTCGGTAACAATGCGCCGTGCCATGGCATCCACCTCACAGCCGCGCACGCCGGGACGAAGAAACGCTGCCGCTTCTTCGATGCCGCGCCGAACGACTCCGAAGGCGTTCCGCACGTCCCCGGGTGGTTCGGGAGCCTCCCGAGAGGGGCGGTACCAGACGCGCTGGAGGTCCGAACTGTAGCCGTCCTTGCGGATGCCGAAATCCATGTTGAGCACGTGCCCGGGAAGGACGGGAAGATCCGGGGGCGTTCCATGGCCGGGGATCATGTCGGGTCCGCTCGTGATGCCCGGATCGCCGGAGAGGCTCCACGAGCCTTCAAGGTTCCGGCGGTGCATTTCTTCGTGAAGAAAATCCGCAATGCCGCGCAGCGTCCACCCTTCCCGGAAGTTCCGCGACCAGAGGTCGAAGAGTTCCAGCGTCTCCGCGATGGCCGCCCGGATGCGCCGCAGTTCCTCCGGCGTTTTGATGCTCCGCACTCTGGAGAAGAGGCCTTCCGCGGAGACGAGCCGTTCCGCATAGGGCGTTCCTTCGAGAAGCGAGCGCAAGCGTCGATACATGCCGTAGGAGAGCCCGTCCACGGCGTAATTCTCCTCGGAGAAGTTGAGCCCGATGGTTTTGGGATCGAGAAGGGCCAGCGCTTCCAGAAGGGGTTCCCGGATGGACTGCACATAAGGAAAGATGCGATAGGTTGCGAGAGCCTCCACATCGCTTTTGTCCA
The DNA here is from genome assembly GCF_029975095.1 of Aminiphilus sp. NCBI lineage: Bacteria > Thermotogati > Synergistota > Synergistia > Synergistales > Aminiphilaceae > Aminiphilus > Aminiphilus sp. The sequence continues at coordinate 7,929 of NZ_JARKPW010000037.1, read as the reverse complement.
GGGCCGCGAGAACGGCGAAGGCCCTGCCGTCCCGGGCGAGCAGAAACGCCGCTTCACCCACCACGTCTGCTCCCACGAGGTACCGCATCGCGGGATCGCACATCTCCGATGTCTCCCGGACGAACGTGCACCAACAATCTATCCCCGTCTCGCCGAGAAGTGCCATGGCCTGCTCGATTTTTCCCCGAACGAGGGTTTGCATGGATGACATCATCTCGTTTCCGTCCGTTTTTTCTCGCCGGGCCTCATTCGTCGGCGAAATCCGCGGTAAGGGCTGCTCTCCGCTCCTGCAGGTACGTCCGAACCTCCGCCGCCGTGCCGAAGGCGAGCGCCTTCCGGGCGATGTCCCGGCAGGCTTCGATGGAGAGCGCCCGCACGAGCCGTTTCGCCCAGGGGATCTGGGAGGGTGTCATGGAGAGTTCCTGGAATCCCAGTCCCAGAAGAAGCGGAATGGCGTCGAGGTCGCCTGCCATCTCACCACACATGCCGAGTTCGATCTTCCGTTCCCCGGCCCCTTCGGCGGTGAGACGGAGGAGCTGGAGCACACCGGGGTGAAAAGAATCGTACCATCTGGTTACTCTGGCGTTCATGCGGTCTGCTGCGAGCGTGTACTGCGTAAGGTCGTTGGTGCCGACGGAAAAGAAATCCGCCTCCGCCGCGAGGAGTGGAGCCATGGCTGCGGCTGCGGGGATTTCGATCATGATTCCCACCTTCACCGGCGGTACCGCGGTACCTTCCGCTTCAAGCTCGCTCCGGACCTGGTCGAGGACCTTCCTTGCGCCCCGAAGATCCTCCAGTCCTGCCACCATAGGGAACATGATCCGCAGATCTCCCGAGGGTGCGGCCCGGAGAAGTGCCCGGAGCTGGGTGCGGAAGAGATCCTTCTCGTCGAGGCAGATGCGCAGTGCCCGATAACCGAGGAAGGGATTCATCTCCGGTTTGTCGCCCAGGATGCCCCGCAGGGAGGGCACTTCCTTGTCGCCCCCGGCATCGAGGGTGCGGATGACCGTGGGCATGCCCTTCATGCCTTCCAGGGCTTTGACGTAGGCCGCGAGCTGTTCCTCTTCCCCGGGAGGCGTATCACCGCTCATATAGAGAAATTCCGTGCGGAAGAGTCCGACTCCGGTGCCCCCGTAGCTCAGAACCTTTTCCGTTCCCTCCGGTTTGGCGATGTTCCCCCAAAGACCGATCTCCACCCCGTCCCGGGTGACTGCCGGAAGGTCCCGAAGCGTCGCCAACTGCCGCACCGTGTGCAGCCGCTTTTCCCTGAGTGCGGCGAACCGTGCCGTCTCTTTCTCCGAGGGGGCGAGGACCACATTGCCCCGTTCACCGTCGATGGCCACGGGAAGTCCTTCTTCAATCAGGTCGAAGAGGTTCCCGATGCCCGATACTGCGGGGATTTCCAGCGCCTTGGCGATGATGGCGGTATGGCTTGTGGGGCCTCCTCGTTCGGTGAGGATGCCCGCCACGGTTTTGGACGAGAGCGTGGCCGTGTCCGAGGGGGTCAGATCCTCCGCCACGAGTATTACGGGCTCGCCGACGTCCTCCAGATCGAGCGTTCCCACGCCGAGAAGGTTTCGGAAAATGCGTCGTCCCACGTCTTCCACATCGGCGGCGCGCTCCCGGAGATACGGGTCCGGCAGGGATTCGAAGAGCGCCTTGATTTCTCTGGTCTTGAGGACCACCGCATCTTCCGGCGAGGTTCCCTTGCGGAGCAGTTCCTCTACGCCGCCGGAGAGCATGGGATCATCGAGCATGAGACTTTGGGCGGCGAAGACCGCGGCTTTTTCCTGTCCGAGTGTGGCGGCGCTTTTCGCCTGGAGGTGCAGAAGTTGTTCCCGGGACATCTCCAGAGCCTTACGGAAACGGATGTCCGCCGTTTCGGGAGATGCATCCCTGGACGGCGCGGTCATCTCGGTCTCCGAGGCGAGCGCGAAGGAGACGGTGCGGTAGATTCGTGCGGGACCCACGCCGTATCCCGGAGACAGAGAGATGCCGTGGAGTGTTCTGGAAGCGGTGGAGCAGGAAGGGGTTTTCTGCAAATCCATGGGTTCCTCCTCAGAAAATCTTGAGGCCCGGCCGATAGACGAGAACCGAGCAGTGAGCGTAACGGACCACGTTGGTGGCGGTGCTGCCGACGATGAGATGCTCCAGCGCGCTCTGTCCCTTGTGTCCCACCACGATGAGATTGTAGCCGCTGTCCTTGGCCTTGGAGATGACCAGGTCGGCGGGGTTTCCCTCTTCCACGAAGACCTGGTGCTCATGGCAGTGTTCGCAGGGAATTTCCTCCTCCGCTCTGCGGATCCAGTAGGCGATCTTCTTCTGGGCGATTTCCCTGACCTGCATGTCCAACTCGGGGGGAACCCACGGTTCGTAGCCTCGCCAGAGGGAGGTATGAGGCAGGGCGTGGAGAAAATCCACCTGTACGTCCAGGCGATGGGCGAGCGAATGTCCGTAAAGCACGAGTTCCTCGGAGATCTTGCTCAGGTCGAGAGCGACGAGAATCTTGCGGGGCATGGAACATCCCTCCTGTCTGATGGGGTGAAAGTGTGTATCCGGCACTGTTCGTCTTTTCCGCCATTCCTGTAAGTATACCCGTTCTTTTTGGATGTGGTAGTATGTTCCTGTCAATATCACGCTGCAGGAGGTGCATGACGGATGAGTTCCTATCACGAACCGGTGGAGGAGTTGTCCCAGGCGGACCGGGACATTCACCGTGCGTTGAACAGCCTGAAAGAGGAAGTCGAGGCGGTGGACTGGTACCACCAGAGAGCGGCTGCATCCCAGGATGAGACGATCAGGAGCATCATTCTGCACAACCGGGACGAGGAGATCGAGCACGCGTGCATGATGCTCGAGTGGCTTCGGAGAACCATGCCCGAGTGGAATGCGGCGCTGCGGACCTACCTGTTCACCACCGCGCCGATCACCGAAGTCGAGGAAACCGCCACGGGAGGCGAGGGTGCCGGTGACGCGGCGCCCGTCTCCTCGGGGAGCGGCATCGGCATCGGGAGCATGAAGAACAGATAGTGTAGAAGGAGACGGAAGGGAGGAGCACGGAATGGACATTCTCAAGAGATCGTTGTCCCCGGTTACGGATGGGGCGTGGAAGGAAATCGACGCGCAGGCGCGCACGGTGCTCGAAGCGCACCTCTCCGCACGGAGATTTGTCGATGTGGAGGGACCTCGCGGCTGGGATTACGCGGCCCTGACCCTGGGGCGGCTTGACGTCCCCAAGGGACAGAAGCCCGAGGGCGTTGTCTACGGCGTGCACCAGGTACAACCCCTCGTCGAGACCAGGGTTGCCTTCGAACTCGACAGGTGGGAGTTGGACAACGTGGAACGAGGTGCCAAGGACATCGATTTCTCGGCCCTCGACGAAGCGGCGAAGAAGGCGGCGCTCTTTGAAGAGAAGGCCGTCTACGAGGGACTCAAGGCGGCGGGTATCGTCGGTCTGGCGGAGGCTGGAAAGGGGAACGCCGTTTCCCTCGACATGAAGAGCAAGGAAACGATTCTCGGCGCCCTGATCAAGGGGCTCGGAAAATTCCAGGATGCCGCGGTGGGCGGTCCCTATGCCCTGGTGGCGGGACCTTCCCTCTGGAACGCCATTCATTCCTTCGGGGACTACCCGCTGCACCTGCGGATCAAGGACCTTCTAGGGGGAAAGATCATCCTGCTGCCCCACACCGATGCGGCCTATCTCGTCTCCCTCCGGGGTGGCGACATGGAACTGGTGCTCGGGCAGGATTTCGCCGTGGGATTCGAGGATGTGGCGGCGAAAAAGGTGCAGCTCTTCCTCACGGAATCCTTCACGTTCCGCGTCATCGTTCCCGAGGCTGTGGTGCCTCTGACGAAGTGACGCGTCCTGTGGTGACTCCGCCGAAAGCGCATCGGAGGCGGATGGAGAGGATTTCGGAAGATCGACGTCTCTTCCGGGAGAGCTTTTTCCGGAAACATTTCTGATCGACAGGTGGAAAAAACGACCCCGGAGAGCGGCTACGGTCATTCTCCGGGGTCGTTCGGCATTGAGACGAAAGGAAATCCGTGGAAATTCCGCAAAAGACACAAGGGGAGGGATGGGAAATGCGTTTCACGGTACGCCTGCTTGTCCTGGTTCTGCTGGCGGTGTGCATGCTGGGCGGTGTCGGCCACGCCGCGCAGGAGAAGGCGGCAGAATTCGTCGTCGCCTCCTTTTCTCCCGAGGGAGAAGTGAAGGGATCTCCCAAGGTGACGGCGGTCTTCTCCGCGCCCGTGGTGCAGAAGACTGCGGTGGGAAAACCTCTGGACGAAAAGAACGCGCCGTTCCTCCTCCTGCCGAGGCTCAAGGGCGGATGGACGTGGAAGGATGAGCGGACCTGCGTCTTCACGCCCGCGGTCCCTTTCGCCTTGGCGACCCGCTACACCGCCACGTTTCGGGACGATCTCCGGGATCAGAACGGGCGGCTTCTCGCGGGGCGGCACGTCTTCGCCTTCCGCACAGCACCTCTCGCGTTCCTCGATGCCACGCAGGTCAATTTCGATCCCAGAGGGGCGCTGACCCTTGATCTGCGCTTCTCTCTTCCCGTTTCTCCCTTGCGGCTCCGGGGATATCTCGCCTTTCGCGACGAGGGCGGACGGGAGATCCCCTACGATCTGCCCGCCGGTCCTCCGTCCAAAAAGGTGTCGGTGCGTCTTTCCTCGTTCTCCGGGAAAAAACTCACGCTCGAGATCGCTGCGGGATTTCCTCCGGCAACGGGAGACCTCGGGCTCGCCAAGGACGTACGCCAGGAGATCGTTCCCGCCTTCGTGCTCGCCATTCAGAGCGGTTACGCAGAATCCGAGGCGGAGGACCGGGGACGCATTTGGGTAAGTACGTCCGCTCCCGTCGATGTCGGACGTGCCGCCTCTTTCGTGTCCCTTTCTCCTGCGGTTCCCTTCACGGTGGAGCCCTCGGACTGGGGATTCGCCGTCGTGGGTGATTTCCGCCCCAGAGACCGGGTGGTGCTCACCGTCAAGAAAGGGCTTCCGGGTGCTCAGGGAGGACGCCTGGAGGCGGAGTACCAGAAGGCGTTCATCTTCCCCGACGTGGCGCCGCTCGTTCGTTTTCCCGCGGCGGGAACCTACATCTCGCCTGCGGGGGATCTGCGGATTCCCCTGGAGACGGTGAACGTGGACGAGGTGGAGATCACGGCCTGGCGTGTGTACGACAACAACGTCCCCCTCGCCATGGGGCTCGGTGAAGAAGGGCTTTCCCAGAGCCTTTCCCGACTCGTTGCCCGGGAGAACTTTCTTCCGGGGGGCGGAGTGAACGAACTGACCCGGCGGGCGGTGGACCTTCGTTCCCTCGTGAGTCCGGACAAGGGGATTTTCCTCCTGACCGCCCAGGACATGCAGTGGGGTGCCTGGGAACAGGGACGTCTCGTCGTGTCCGTCTCGGATCTGGGCGTTACGGCAAAGGTTTTTCCCCGAGGTGTTTTGGTGTGGGTGAACTCCATCGCCTCCCTCGCTCCCGTGGGGAAGGCAGTGGTGCGGGTTTACTCCGCGTCGAACCAGCTCCTCGCGGAGGGGAGCACTGACGGAGACGGAGTCGCCCTCGTGGAGACGGATGCCCCGTGGGACGAACAGCTCTTGCCCCGAGTGGTCACCGTCTCTTCCGGGGAGGACGCGACCTATCTCGTTCTGCGGCAGGATCTGGTGGCGCTCGCGGGGTACGAGACGGCAGGACGTCCCTATCTGCGCAAGGGGTATGACGCGTTCCTCTTCCTTCCCAGGGGGGTCTTCCGCCCCGGGGAGACGGCGGATGTCACGGCGCTTCTCCGGGATCCGGAACACCGTCCTCCCGAGTCCTTTCCGCTCCAGTTTTCCGTGATGTCCCCCACGGGACGGGAACTTCTCCGGGAATCGGCCCTGCTCACGCCCCAGGGGTTCGCCCACGTCGCCATTCCCCTCGCGGACAGCGTCCCCACGGGAACGTACACCGTAAGGATCTTTCTCCCCGGAGAGAAAACGCCTCTGGAGTCGCTGCAGTTCCTGGTGGAGGAATTCGCTCCGCCTCGCATCGAGGTGGAGGCGGAGGCGGACAGAAAGGAACTTTTCCCGGGAGATTCTCTGGAGTTCGCCGTGACGGGGCGCTATCTCTTCGGTGCTCCCGCCGCGGGCCTTCCCTGCGAGGTGGAGGTCCGCCTGGTTCCCAGGCCCTTCTCGCCTCCGGGATGGGAGGGGTTTGTCTTTGCCGATGGGGAAAAGAAACCTGTCCCCTATCAGGAATTCCTCGGAAGCATCGTTCTCGATGACGAGGGGAAGGGGCTCTTCACCTACGAGGGACCCTTCGCCGATTCGGGAACGCTCCTTTTCCGGGCGGGCGTCATGGAGGAGGGGGGGCGTTTCGCCTATAAAACGCTCTCCCTCCCCTACCATCCCGTGGGGACCTATCTGGGCATCCGTGCTCCCCGGGATGAAGTCCGCACAGGGGCAAGCGTTTCCTTCCGCATCGGCGCGGCACTTCCCGACGGCAGTCCCGCGTCTCTCGGCGCGGCTACGGCGGAAATCTCCAGGGTGCTCTGGCACAGTGTGCTTGTGGAAGAGGGTGGACGCTACCGTTTCCAGGGACGGGAGGAGTTCGTCTCCCTGGAGCGGTCGGGTGTTCCCCTCTCGGGAGGCGAGGGTTCCTTCGCCTTTACGCCCAGGGAGGACGGGCAGTATCTTCTCCGCGTCACGGACGAAGAGGGGGGTGCCGTAGCGTCGGTGCGCTTCTACGCCTTCGGTGACGGAGGGGCGGGGGGAGGATCGCTCCTCGATCAGGTGCGTCTCTCCCCGTCGAAGACGCTCTATGCGGAGGGGGATGAAGCTCGGGTCAAAGTGGAGGCCCCCTTTACCGGGAAACTGCTCTTCACCGTGGAGACCGACCGCGTTCTCGAACGTCGTGTCCTGGATCTCGCCACAAAAGAGACGGAGATCCGTTTCCCCGTGACCGCAGCTATGGCACCAAACGCCTATTGCACTGTCTGGGTCGTCCGGGAGGTCTCGGAGACCGTGGAAAATTGGGGTAGCCACAGGGCGCTCGGGACGGTGCGGATTGCCGTGGATCAGGACGCGCTTCGCCTGCGCACGCTGGTGGAAGCTCCTTCCCGGGTCCGTCCGGGCCGTTCCTTCTCCGTTTCGGTCCGTCTTGAGGATGCCCAGGGCAACGCCGTGCCGGGCGAGGCCGCTCTGGCCTTCGTGGACGAGGGAATCCTCGGTCTCACGGATTTCACCACGCCGGATCCCTGGTCCTTCTTTACGGCTCTTCGGGCTCTCGGCGTGCAGACCTTCGACCTCTACGACGACCTGCTTCCCGTCGAGGGCAAGGGAACGGCGCTGCTTCGCCCCGGCGGAGGCGACGGCGAGGAGGCGATGATGCGGGCGAGTCTTTCTCCCGTACGGGCCCGGCGCTTCGTGCCTCTCTCCTTCTTCCTTCCGCCCCAGGCCACGGACGCGGAGGGGCGTGTTACGATGGAACTGGACATTCCGGAGTTCAGCGGGCGGGGGCGCATCATGGTCGTCGCCGCGGCGGGAGCACTTTCCGGAATGGGCGAGGTTCCCGTCGAAATCGCCCGGGACGTGGTGGCGGAACTTTCCCTGCCCCGGGCCGTCGCGCCGGGGGATACTTTTCTGGTTCCGGTGACACTCTTCTCCAAGGCGGAACGTTCTCTGGACGTACAGGTCGAGCTGCGGCTCGAAGGACCGATTTCCTCGGACGCGCCGCTTTCCGCCGCGCACTCCCTCGATCCCGGCGGAAAAAGCGAGGCGCTTCTCGTCCCGCTTCGTGCCGTTTCCGAAGGCGGCGTGGCGCGGGTCACCGTCGCCGCTTCCTGGGATGGCGACCTGGCTGAGGAGACGGTCTCCCTTCCGATCCGGCCCGCGAGTCCCAGGATTTCCCTTTCCGGCGGAGGCAGTGTGCCTGCCGGTTCT
>NZ_JARKPW010000011.1:0-12813 GCF_029975095.1 Aminiphilus sp. | reverse complement strand
GACGAATTCTGTGCGGATGTTGCTGTTTTTTCCTTGAGACCGTAAAGGGAATTTCAACGTCGCCGTATTTCTGCGATAGAGTTCTTTTTTCTCCAGAACTGGTTCGAACCTTGAGCGACGGGGGGTAGAAGAAACCCCGTGGACCGTGGAGTCCATGGGGCGCTTCGCCTGTATCGATCTTGGGCAACGAACCCGTTCCGGACGCAGGAGTTGCAAGTTCCGCCATCTTCTGGAACCCCACAAGCTCGCAAGAGCTTCTTCGAGGCGGGAACGTTTTCTCTCGCCTCCCACTCCCAGGGCTTAAAACTCTCTGAGGGAACCAGTGTGTCCGCCACGATTCTCCGTGCCCCCTCGCAGGCGAAAACCGAAGAGAAGAAACGAAATCCGGAGATGCATTTCACGAAGAAGGGCGCTCAAGACTACTCATGAGATTTCCAAGGCCACCTCGGACCGATGTTCAGGAATTGCTTCGCATGCGTTGTCCGACAGGGCGGTTTTGAATCCAATGGCTGACGAGAAGGGTGGAACACGATGGAACGGACCTGGCCCGCCACGACGGACGCTCTTAAAGAGGTCCAACAGTTCGTTCTTGAGAACACCGAAGGATTGCCTCCGAAACGGATGATGCACCTAGAACTTGCCATCGAGGAGATTGTCGTCAACATCTGTACCTACGCCTATGAGACGCCCCCGGGAGAGTTCACCGTGCGCGTCATTGATGACGCTGTGGCCCTCACGGTGGAGTTTGAGGACAAGGGAATTCCCTTCAATCCTCTCTCCCTAGAGGAGCCCGACATCAACTGCCCCCTAGAAGAGCGGAAAGAGGGGGGGATGGGCATTCTCTTTGTGCGGCGTATCATGGACGAGGTGCACTACAGAAGGGACAACGGGGTGAACCGACTCGGCGTGGTGGTGCGGAAGAAATGATGAAGCGGTGAAAAACCTTGGAAATTGCTGAATAAGATTCCCTTAGCTCCGCGGAGGACCTCGCAAAACTCGATGCGACCTAAGTCAAGGGAAAGCGAAAGGTCTTTCTTGTGAGGTTCCCTTGACGGAGAAAGTCCGATCAAGTAGAGTTCACCGAAACGAAAGTGCGCCCCATCTCGGACAATTCCTCTCCTGTGGAGCGGTATGTTCCGTAAAGAACGAAGACAAGGGGCAGCCTTACCGAAGGCGGTGGAAGAAAGATGTGGACACTCGGATTTGTTGGCTTCGGCAACGTAGGACAGGGACTCGCCCGAATCCTCCTGGAGAAGAAGGAGACACTCCGGCGGCGCTTCGGCTTCGATTGTTCCGTTGTCTTCGCGGCCACGGGGGCGAACGAGGTGGTCTGTGATCCCGCAGGGCTGGACCTCGCGGCCCTCCTGGACGAAATGGACAGAAAGGGACATCTCCGGGAGCATCCGAGGCGCTCGGGAAAGAGCGTCATCGAATGTCTCCGAACCTGCGGCGCCGACATCGTGGCGGAGATCACTCCCACGAACCTCGAGACCGGCGAGCCCGGACTCACCCACATTCGGGAGGCCCTGACGGCGGGGAGCCACGTGGTGACCACCAACAAGGGTCCCCTCTCGGTGGCCCTGAAAGAACTGGAGACTCTCGCCGCCGAAAAGGGCGTGCGTTTCCGCTACGAGGGGACCGTCCTGAGCGGCACGCCGGTGATCAATTTGGCCCGGGAAGCCCTTGCGGGATGCGATGTTCTGGGTGTTGCCGGCATCGTGAACGGCACCACGAATTTCATTCTCACCCGCATGGAGGAAGGTATGGACTACGGCGAGGCCCTCGCGGAGGCACAGAAGCTCGGCTACGCCGAGGCGGATCCCACGGCGGACGTGGAAGGATGGGACGCGGCGGTGAAGATCTCTCTGCTGGCATCGCTCCTGATGGAGACTCCCCTTCCCGTGACCGAAGTGGAACGCCGGGGCATCTCCGGCGTCACCGCCGATCAGGTGAAAAAGGCCCTCGCCGCAGGAAAGCGGATCAAGCTTCTGGGCGAGCTCACCCGAGACGGAGGAGTTCTCAAAGGGCGCGTTTCTCCCCGAGAGCTGCCGGGAAACCATCCCCTGGCGGGCGTTGCCGGCGCCACCAACGCCCTGACGCTCACCACGGACAACATGGGGGACGTGACCATCGTCGGCCCCGGAGCGGGGCGGACGGAGACGGGGCAGGCCCTGCTGACGGACATCCTCGCCATCGCCAGGGAATCGGCCCGCCCCTGAAACCCGACAACACCCGACACATGGACGGACCGGCGGAGCACCCCTTTCGGACGCGCCTCCGACACGGATCCGTTCACGGGTCCGTCCGGAAAAAAACCTTTCCGCAGGTGTTCCGTGTGGATGAAACGGCCCAGGCCGCGCATCCACCCGCCACGCGGAAGAGGCACCCGAGGAAAACTCCTGGATTCGGGACACTGTCGGGGGGTTTGACAATCTCCGTGTCAGCGCGATAATAGGGGGGCAATACCTAAATCCGTTTCAAAGAGGAGGGACCCACCCGTGAAGTTCGCCGATGTGATGCAGAGCGGAGATTGGAAGGGTGAAAAGCATGTTCCCGTCATCGAGGCCCCTGAAAAGGTCAAGGCGGGAGAAGCCATGACCGTCACGGTGAGCGTGGGCAAGGAGATTCCCCATCCCCACACGACGGAGCACCACATTCGCTGGATTCGCCTCGCCTTCAAGCCCGAGGGAGGCAAGTTCGTCTACGATCTTGGCCTCGTGGAGTTCAACGCCCACGGGGAATCCACGGAGGGGGCGAACCAGGGCCCGGCCTACACGGATCCCGTGGCAAGCTTCCAACTCAAGCTGAAGAAGTCCGGTATGCTCCTCGCCGCATCGTACTGCAACATCCATGGCATGTGGGAAAGCTCCGTTCCCGTCGCCGTGGAGGAATAGGTTTCCAAAAGGCCGAGACGACGCTCGAAAGAGCGGAACGCGGAGGGGCCGCCCGAAAAGGGCGGCCTTTTTGTCATCTCCCGGAGAAACACGCCGCCGAGGAGTTCGGCCCTTCCACCCTTCCCTTCGCCTATTTCCTGGACATGGGAAGCGGAGCGGCTTCCTTGACAAGAACGGGAGTGCACAGTTCCTTGCGGAACGAGGCAATCTTCTCCCGCTCGCCGAGGAGAATCAGCTCGTCCCCGGAAGCGAGCACCGTCGTTCCGGGGGGATTGTAGAGCACCTCGCCGCCGTGGGCCTTTACGGCCACCACCAGCAGGTTGTACCGAGATTTGAGGGGCGATTCCTGGAGAGAGGCTCCCACGAGAGGATTGTCCGAGGCGAGACGCACCGCGTCGAATTCGAGCTGGAGCTGCTTGGAGATACTCGCCATTTCGAGAAAATCCGCCACGGCGGGCTTGAGCGCCGCCCGGGCCATCGCCGCGGCGCCGGCAAGAAGGGGATTGAGCACCTTGTCCGCTCCGGCGCGGTAGAGAACGTTCACGGACTGGGTGTCCTGCGCTCTCGCAATGATGCGGAGATTCTTGTTGAGGGAACGGGCCGTGAGGAGCACGTACACGTTGTCCGCGTCGCTGTCGAGGGCCACGATGAGCCCCGCGGCGCGTGCGATCCCCGCCGCTTCGAGAATTTCCTCCTCCCGGGCGTTACCCACGAGGACCATCCATCCCTGGCGACGCGCCGCCTCCGCCAGGGCTTCGTCCCGGTCGATTCCCACGAAGGGTGCTTCCTCCCGGGAGACGATCTCCGCCACGTTCCGCCCCACCCTGCCCAGTCCGCAGATGATCCAATGTCCCTGCATCTCCTCCACGCGCTTGTCCCTCCGTTTCCCCAGGGCCGTGAGAAGCCCCGACACGACCACGTTCTGGGAGAAGAACGCCACGGCGTACCCCGCGATGCCGATCCCCATCACCAGGAGAAGCACCGTGAAGAGCTTCCCCTCCGCCGAGAGATTCGGCGGCGCCTCGAACCCAACGGTGGTGAGCGTGGTGAAGGTGTAAAAGAGGGCATCCACCCAGGAAAGATCCGCCAGGTATCTGAATCCGACGATTCCCGCGACGACGACGCATCCGAAGAGAAAAAGAAGAACGCGTCCCGTGCGAAGCGTTGTTCCTCCCCGAGAAGCCACAGCAAAAAGTCCCCCTTTGCCCAAGAGGTTCGAAACGCCTACAATGTTCCTGCGACGTACAAAGGGATCCAAGGTCCCCGATCTTCAGGAAGGATGGTGGTGTTGGTGTCCCTTCTCCGCGTGGCCACCTTCAACGTGAATTCCATCAGGTCCCGTCTTCCCGTGCTGGAACGGTGGCTTCATGATACCAGTGTGGATGTGCTCTGTCTCCAGGAGACGAAAGTCGTGGACGAGGACTTTCCCCGGGCTTTCTTCGAGGATCTCGGCTACGGCGTGGCCTTCCGGGGGCAGAAATCCTACAGCGGCGTCGCCGTCGCCTCCAGGCTGCCCATCGAGGAGGCCGAGTCCGGCTTCGGCGACGGAGGTCCCGAGGGGGATGAACCCCGCATCCTCCGGGTGACGCTGGGCGTCCCCGGAAGTGCCGCCCGCCCGCGCCTCCGCATCGTGAACACCTATGTCCCCCAGGGCAAGGCCATCGACCACCCCGACTATCCCTACAAGCTGGGCTTCCTTGAGCGCCTGGCCCGCCTCTTCGACGCCGCAGGCGTTCCCGAAGGGCACCTCCTCTGGGTGGGAGACCTCAACGTGGCCCCCACGGACCGGGATGTGACGCATCCGGAGAACAAGCGGGACCACGTGTGTTTCCACGAGACGCTGCGGAACCTCTTCGCGGACATCACCGCCCCCCGCTTCGTGGATGTCTTCCGCAAACACCGTCCCGGCGACGGGGAGTTCTCTTTCTGGGACTACCGCGTCAAGAACGCCCTGGAGCGGAACATCGGCTGGCGCATCGACCATATCCTGGCCACGCCGGAACTGGCGGCGCTCTCCAGCGACTGCTACGCCGTCCGGGAGCTGCGCGCCTGGGAAAAGCCCTCGGATCACACCGCCGTGGTGGGAGTCTTCGACCTATGAGCCGGGAGAGCCGTATCGCCCTTCCGGCGACACTGGGGGAATGGATTCAGGGATGGATTCTGGAGGACGGCGAAGCGCTGGTGAGCCACTGTGTGGACTGGTGGGGATACGTGTCCGTCCGCTCCGGAGGCGAAGGCGATGAAAACACCCTGCCTCCCAAGGCACGGCACGCCCTGGCCCTGGCGGCGGAGCGCTTCGCCCTGGATCGTCCCGTCGCAGCGACCCTGGAGAACCCCCTTCCCGCCTCTCTGGGGCTGGGCTCTTCCACGGTGGACGTGGCGGGGATTTTCGGCGCCTGCGCGCTTCTGGCGGAAAAGAACCTCTCCGAGGAAGAGCACTTCGCCCTCTGCTGCGCCGTCGAACCCTCGGACGGCATCGTCTTCCGGGGGCTCGCCCTGGTGGACCATCTCCGGGGACGTCTCGTGGAACGCCTGCCCGAAACACCGCCCCTCTGGACGGCGGCGCTTCTTCCCCGCCGTACTCTCGACACGGAGGACTACCGAAAGGATCCGGCCCGCATGCGGGCCGTCCGGAACCGCGCCGACCGGCACCGCCGGGCCTACGCCATCCTCCGGGACGGGCTCCATGCGGGGGACGTGCGGAAAATCTGTGCCGCCGCGACTCTCTCAGCCCTGCTCCAGCAGGCGGTCATGCCTCGGGAGGAGTGGCCCCTTCTTCTGGCCGCCACGCGGGAATGCCGCGGCTTCGGCGTGGTGGTGGCCCACTCGGGCACTGCCGGAGGAGTTCTCTTTGCGAATCCCGACGAGGCGACCCGGTGCGCGGAATGGATGCGGAACCGCTGGGACGGCGGCGACGTGCGAGTCCTCGCCTCCACATCCGGCGGCCTGCGCCGCCGGATGTGACCGCCGGAGCGTCAGCGCGATGACGCGGGTTGTGCTGCTTTCACCTCGGCGATGAGAGCCTCTACGGCCTCCCGGATCTGATCCCGCACCTTTCTCGTGGCGGCGACGCGCTCCTCCCAGCTTCCTTCGAAAGAGGCGGGATCGTCGAAAGGCCAGTGTCTCCGCTCGCAAATCCCCGGGAAAATGGGGCAGCGCTGTGCCTTCGCGGCATCGCAGACGGAGATGACATAGTGGTAGGTCCTCCCCGCCACAAAAAGATCGAAGACCTTGGTGACCTCGTTGTTCGAGATGTCCAGGCCGACCTCCTTCATGACCTCCACCGCGAGGGGATTGATGCCGGGGCCGGCCTCGAGTCCGGCGCTCTCCACCTCGAAGGACTCCCCTCCGAGTTCCTTCAGAAACGCTTCCGCCATCTGGCTGCGTGCGGTGTTCTGCCCGCACACGAACAGTACCTTCGTCTTTCTCATGCGACTCAGTCCTTTCACTCTTCGGCTCTTGTACACCCCCCATGAAAAACCGCGAGGGCGCTCTTCGGCATGCTCTGGGGCAGAGCCATTCGGCATTCAAGTCCTCCGGGCTTTCCCGCCGCGCCGCTGATTTTACTCCGGCAGCGTTCTTCATTCAATCGTGTGCGTCACGCCTGCGCAAAAAGGCGATCACGATCTTCGGCGGCTGTTTGCGACGGTCATGCGGCTTTTCCGCAGTGCTTCCTTTATCGTCCAAAACCACCGCAAAATCCAGTTTCAATTGTGTAACGACCGAAGCCCTCTCAGGCAAGCCCCGGCGCGCTCGTTTTCCCGGAAACCATCACCGGATCCCGCCTCGCGACCACAGCGAGACACGAAAAAGCGGCGCAGAAGTCGCCCTGAAAGGGTCTCCCGCACCGCTCGCTCTTCTGCTGCCACCGTGTCCCGTCTCTCCGGTTCCCGGCAGAACCTCCGCCCCGAACACGTGCCTCGGGGCTAGAGCCCCAGGGCCACCGCGTGCTCCCGGATCTTGGAGAGATTCCGGGTGATCTTGTTCCAGTAGGTGTCGATGGAACCGCCGGAATAGCGCAGAAGCGCCTTGCGCGTGTTGTCCGACACCCGCATGTACCGGGAAAGCAGAAGGCACCCCGCGGCGACGCCCCGATCCGGATCGTGGAGATCCTCCGGTGCGGCGATGCCGTTCGCCTGGAGAAGATGGCTGTGGATGTCCCACACGACCTGCATGACCCCCATGGCTCCGTAGTTGCTGCGGGAAGAGGGGTTGAAGTGGCTCTCCGCGTTGCCCACCGCCACGGCGAGATCCAGCGGAACGCCGTACTTGTCACTGTAGTGGACGAAGGCCGCCGCCTCGATCCAGGCGGTGCGGGCGTCGATGGCGCGGTTCTGCTTGCGGATGTACCGGGCGACGGCCGCCACGGAACGCTGCGTGTCCGGATGCATGTCCCAGATGTGGCGCAGCGCCGCCAGAGGGGAGTCCCGGTGCCACTCCCGGAGATGACGCTCCGTGACCTCCATGGTGGAAAGGCTCCGAAGAACGAGGGGATCAAGGACACTCTGTTCCGACGGAAGGAGGAATCCTCTCCAGTCATCGCCGTAATCCTCGGGAAACCACGTTCCCAGAGGCCCCACAGCGGTGACGATGAGCAGCAGGACGAGGGCGGCGATGCCGCTCTTCATGACGCGGATCTTCATGTTCACGAGATCTCCTCCTTTGCGCAAACGCTCCTCAGGAAGAGGGAGGACTTCTTATTATAGTGCATGGGGATGTTCTGGCAAGAAATGTGTCCTTTCTTTTATAAGAATGTTACACGTGTCTCTTTCCGCCGGAAACGCGAGGACTCTTCCGAGAGAGCGACGACATGGCCTTTTCCTCGGTTTCGTTTTTTTGTTCGGGAGAAAAAGAAAGGACTTTTTCGCGAGGAGTCATGGAAAAACTGCAGAAAAAAGGGAAACCTCTCCGCGGAACGCAGGGGAGATTCCCGGGTCTCGGAAGGTGAAAAGAAAAAAAGGAGGAGACGGCGCTGCCGGAAAAGCTCAAGAAGACCTTCGTTGTTTCTCGAAAAGTTCATAGGCCATTTCGACGGTGGAGCGCAGCACGAAATCCCCGGTGCTCTTGATCACATACCCGAACCGCGTGATGCCCTGCACTTTCTCCACCATGGCCCGTTCCGAGTGGGAGGTGAGAAAGATGACGGGGAGATTCCGCACGTCGAGAATGCGCTGGGCCGCCTCGGCTCCATCCATGCCGCTCCCGAGGTCAATGTCCATCAGAACAAGGCTGATGGCGTCGTTTTCCATGACCAGTTCCACCGCCTCCTCCCCGGAGAGGGCGGTGACGACGCGGTAGCCGAAACTTTCCAGCATCTGCGCCTCCACCATGGCGATGATGGCCTCGTCCTCCACCAACAGGAGTGTCTTTTCCGCGTCATGTCCCTCGTAATGATCTGCATTCATTGTGTTTCCCTCCGGATCGCGAACTCGATGCGAAAACGCGTGCCTGGATTTCGTTCCACCAGAATCGTGCCCCTCATCTGCCGAACCAGCATGCGCACGAGGTGGAATCCGAAGCCCGGGGAGTTGTCGAGAGTCACGCCCTCGGGCAATCCCACGCCGTCGTCCTCGCAGACGAGGACGATGTTCTTTCCCTCCAATCCCGCGGAGATCCGGACGGTCCCACGATCCCTTCCGGGAAAGGCATATTTCACCGCGTTGGTGATCAGCTCCGTGACGAGGATACCCAGAGGAAAGACGAGGTTCGCCTCCAGGACCACGTCCTCGACGGCGGTCTCGACAGTCACGTCCGTTCTTCCGGGAAAACCGGGCGACATGTCGCCGATCAGCGCGAGCAGATATTCCTTGAGGGAAATGTCCCGGATCGACTCGCTCCGGTAGAGCTTGTCGTAAAGCACCACCATGCTCCGCACTCGATCCGCCGCTTCCTCCAGCGCCCTGGCCGCCGCAGAATCGGGCTCCGCCTGGGCCTGGAGCCGCAGCAGGCCGGTGATGGAACTCATGTTGTTCTTGATGCGGTGGTGCACCTCCCGCAGGAGAGTCTCCTTCTCCCGCAGGAGGTCGCATATTCTCTCCTCCGCCCTTTTCCGCGCCGTGATGTCGTGGAAGATGCCCATGAGGCATGTCTGCCCCTCAAGATCCACCACACTGGCGTGCACGTCCGCGAAGAAGACGCCTCCGTCCCTGCGCCGGACGGGAATATCCTCGGCGAGAAAGAGTTCCCGCCGGACAAGCCGGTCGAAGCTCTGGAGGATCGAGGGGAGCTCCTCCGGCGGGTGGATGTCCTCCACCGTGCGCTCCCGCAGCTCCTCCAGGGAATAGCCGAGCATGCCGCACATGGCGGCGTTGGCATCCCGAAAACGCCGGGAGACCGCGTCCGCAAGGAGAATTCCGTCCCGGGCCGAATCGAAGATGGTCCTGAGAATGCGGTTCGCCCTTTCTAGTTCCTGCTCGCTCGCGTCGAGCCGCTTCACCGTGTCCTCGAGCTGCGCCACTTTCTCCTCGAGCTTGCGCACCAGCACCTGGTTGTATTCCCGCATCACCGTCTCTTCGGGCTCCTGGATCTGCCGCACCTGAACCTTTTCGGCGGCCTCATACTCCGCGAGAAGGGAGCGGATCTGCTCCATGAAGACATCCGGCTCCGTGGGCTTGATGAGGAAACGGTCCGCACCCATGTCGAGCGCCAGTTTCTCGTCCCGGGGATCCGTGTAGGTGGCGGTGTAGAACACGAAGGGAATCGTCCGGAGATCCGGATCCTTTTTCCACTCCCGGCAGAGGGCGAACCCGTCCATGCCGGGCATGAGGATATCGCTGACGATCAGATCGGGCCGCGAGGACCGGGCGGACCGGAGGGCTTCCTCTCCCTCGCCGGCGCAGGTGACGGCAAAGCCGTTTCCGGTGAGCAGCGCCCGAAGCAGATAGAGATTCTCCGGTTTGTCATCCACGATCAGTACGTTCACGGAACTCATCCTTCCGCGTTCCTCATTCGGAGATGTCGCTTCCGCAGCCCTTGCGGTCCGTCAGATGCCCACAGATCCGCTCCACGAAGCTTTCCGGATCGATGGGTTTCTCGATGTAGTCCGTCGCCCCCGCGGCAAGACATTTTCCCCGGTCGTCGGGCATGGCGTAGGAGGTGACGGCCACGATGGGCAGGTCACGCAGCGCGTCGTGCCTCCGCAGTTCCCGGGCCACGGCGTATCCGTCCATGAGGGGAAGCTGAATGTCCAGGAGAATCATGTCCGGAATCTCCCGCAGTGCCGCTTCGATGCCCCTGGGGCCGTCCACGGCCTCGGACACGATGAACCCGTGCTGTTCCAGAAGAAACCGCATCAGAGAGAGATTCTGTTCGTTGTCCTCGATGACGAGAACGTGCGCGCCCTTCATGCGCCTCTCTCCTCCCGTATGGGCATGCGGAACGTGAAGGTGCTGCCCGAACCAGGGGTACTCTCCACCGAGATGGAACCTCCCATGAGTTCCCCGAGGCGCTTGCTGATGTGCAGCCCGAGCCCCGTGCCGTCGTACTCCCTGGTTTTTCCCGAATCGACCTGCTGGAAGGGACGGAACAACTTCTGCAGATTTTCCGCACTGATGCCGATGCCCGTGTCCTTCACACTCATGATCGCAGAAGAATCCTCCCGTGTACAGGTGACCGTCACGCTTCCCCGGGCGGTGAACTTGACAGCATTACTGAGCAGATTCATGAGAACCTGCTCCACCCGTCGCCGGTCCCCGACGATTCGTCCCACACCCTCCCCGATCTCGCAGGTGAGCTCCAGGCCCTTCTCTTTCGCCGCGGGCGCCACGGTCTGTACCACCCGCTCCACCGCAACCCGGAGATCGAAGGGTTCCTCCGCGAGTTCGATTCTTCCCGCCTCGATCTTGGAGATGTCCAGCACGTCGTTGATCAGGGCAAGCAGATGTCGTGCACTGCCCTGGACCATGCGGAGCTGTTTCGCCTGTTCCTCGTTCAGCGGGCCCGCGAGCCCCTGGAGCAGAATCCCCGTGAAGCCGATGATCGAATTGAGAGGCGTGCGCAGCTCGTGGGACATGGTGGCCAGAAAGGCCGACTTCAGGTGATCCGCGGATTCGGCGGCGAGCTTCGCCTGAAGCAGGTCCGCGTTGGCGGCCTCGAGTTCCTCCGTCCGCCGCCGTACAAGATCCTCCAGCCCGCGGCGGTATTTATCCAGCTCCTCCTCGGTCCTCCGCTTTTCCGTCACGTCGCTGACGACATGCATGAACCCCTTCGTGGTCCCTTCCTCGTCGAAGACGGGATGGACGCTCACCTGGAGCCAACGGCCATCCTTGGTGTAGACTGTGGCGCTTCTGCTCTGGCGTTTTGCGGCGGCGTCCTTCAGGGGGCACTCGGGGATCGCCTCGTCGGTCTCGTGCGCCACCTCCCAGCACGTCCGCCCCGTCACGTCCTCGGGAGCCTTTCCGAAGATACGGGTCGTGGCCTGGTTCGCGTGGGCGATGCGCCCTTCGCAATCGAGCACCCACACTGCGTCCTCCACGGAATCGAAGGTGGCCTTCCACTCTCGGTCCGCCTGTTTCAGGGCCTCCACGAAAATCCGCAGTTCCTTCGTGCGCTTGTTGACGAGGCGCTGCAGCAGCCACATGCCCACCAACCCCACCAGCGATATCGCGGCGAGAGCCCCTCCCGTGACCTTCAACCAGTGGGGAATCGCGCCGGGAAGTTCCTCGGAGGTCCAGCGACGGAGCGCATCATAATAGACCGATCCGGGATCTCGCTTCAGGCGTGCGAGATGGCGGTCGATGGCCGCCAGCAGGGCGGCGTCTCCGGACTTCGGCGCGGCAAAATAGACGCGGGTCGGGCTGAAGACCACCGCCGTGTCCTCAAGACCGTATTCCTTCATGAGCAGAGGACCGTTGAAACGGTTGGCGATCACCGCATCCGCACTCCCCGCCTGCACCGCCCGGAAGGCATCGGCAAAAAGGGGAAAGGGAACGAGCTGGACATCCAGGTCGAAGGCCGCGGCATGCCGGGTGAAGGCATCCTGCTGGATTGATCCGGCGAGCACCGCGACGCGCTTTCCCCGGAGATCGACGATGGAGTGGATGCCGCTGCCTTTGTTGGCGAAGAGCTGGAACCAATCCGAGACGACCGGTTCGCCGTGAAAGGCGAAGAGGTGCTCCCGTTCGCTCGTATAGGCCACGTCGGGCATGAGGTCGATATCCCCCCAGGCCAATCGGCCAAGCCCCTCCTGCCATGTCCCCGGCACATACTCAAGGGTCCATTTTTCCTCCCGGGCGATGCTCTCGAGAATATCCACGAAGAGCCCCGACGGCACGCCCGAGGGCGAGGTGAACACCTTGGGTTTGTTTTCGTAGATACCGACCCGCACGGTTCGATCGGCCCGTGCGTCGGAGGAGAACAAGGAAAAAAGAAGCACCAGTGCCGACAGCACCGCAAAAAATCGCTTCGCCCGGTGTTCTTTTCCACAGGGCCTTTCTCCGTGAACGGAAATCATGGATTCGCCCCTTTCCCCGCCGTCTCTCTCCGTCATGCGTCTCTCCCGACAACATTCCACGCATCGGTACGCTTCTTCGTCCTGCCAGTATTATAACGCGGCTTTTCAGCAATTTGCTCATGTTTCGCGCAAAAACGAAAGAAACCAAAAGAAGAGCGGTGCGGAGAAACGTCTTTTAGTCGCTGTACCTTCACGGTGCAGCAAGAACTACCGCCGCAACCCCGACGAAGGCCGTTTCGTTCCCGGTCCACACGGGGAAAACGCAGAGTCCCGACATCACGACCCGGCGAAGGCGATCCTGTTCCTGAAAAAAACCTGCTCCTCTCACTTTTTGTGGGAGATCCCGCACATCATCCCCGTGAACATTTCTCCCGGCGAGTTCCCGCAGTCGCCGGGAGGGATGTCACTCACCGGAACGCTTCCATTTCTCCTTCCCGTCAGTTTGCTGCCTTGCTGCTCCTTGGTCCA
>NZ_JARKPW010000006.1:0-29724 GCF_029975095.1 Aminiphilus sp. | reverse complement strand
CCTCGACCTGGAGAAACTCCTCGACCGCTACGCCGCCTATGTACGAGACCGGGGGAACATCGTCTTCTCCCGGGGAAAGGTCCTCGAAGGCGTGTACCACTACAACCTCGACGCCTTTCTCGCCTCCTACGCCACCGTCTTCGGAGGTTCCGTCCTTCCGGAAGTTCCCCTCGGCGGAGGGCGGGTGGATCTCCTCGTGCTCCAGGGGGGAAAGCAGTGGATCGTGGAGGTGAAGCGCTTCACCACCCTCCGGGCCTTCGAGGAGGGGAAGAACCAGCTCGAAGCCTATCTGGAGCGCTCCGGAGAAACAGAAGGATACTACGTGGTCTTTTCTCCCTACCACCAGGCCCAGGAGAAGGGCGAGGAGGTGCGCACCAAAGAGGGCATCTCCCGGAGGCTAGTGTGGTGGATTCTTCCCGTGGCAGCGCCGGTACCGTCGGGGGAGTGACGGTGACATGTGCCCATAAAAGCAGTTTCAGCATGCGTTCTCCGAAAAGATGCCGTGAACTCCAACCTGCGCACGACCCTTGACCGTCCACCGGTGGTTCTCCAAAAAGTCACGACAAAGAGGTGATGCTCTCATGCCCCGGAGCTTCTGCACCGAAGGCCCCATCGACAAAGAGCGGAACTACTACGTCCCCCGCACGGAGCTGGTCGCGGCGGGCCTCAAGAAAGTGGAGGAATGGCGGTATTTCACCCTCACCGCCCCGCGCCAGAGCGGCAAGAGCACCTACTTCCAGTTTCTCGCGGACGAGATACGCGCCTCTCGCCCTGCCTGGCTGCCTTTGTGGGTCAGCTTCGAGGATTTGGGGGATCTTCCCGAAGCGGAGTTTCTTCATTTTTTCCGCCTTTTTCTCCTCCGCGAAACGGAACGGCTCGGGCTTGATCCGAACCGTTTTCCCGAGACATCCCCGTCCTCCATGCCGGCACTTTCCGAGTGGTGGCGTATGTTCGCCGATTCCTATGATCGGGATATCATCCTCATCGTGGACGAAATGGAAGGACTGCAGAACATGCGGGTTCTCAACCGTTTCCTGCATGGACTGCGACGCGTGTACCACACAAAGACGGTCTACCGTCTCCGGAGCGTCATTCTGGTGGGCGTGTCGAACATCACGGGGATCCTCCAGAGCACCGCGAGCCCCTTCAACATCGCCGAGCAGATCACCATCCCCTACTTCACCCGGGAGGAGACCGAGGACCTTCTGCTTCAGCACACCCGGGAGACGGGGCAGATCTTCGACCCGGAGGTGCGGCGGCGTATCTGGAGCGACACCGCGGGACAGCCCGGCCTGGTGAACGCCCTCGCCCGGGACCTGGTGGAAAAAAAAGCCCCCGGCGGCGAACCCGTCACGGAAGCGCTCTTCTTCCGCACCCTGAACGACTTTCTCCGGTACTACACGGACAAGAACATCGCCAACGTGGTGAACAAGGCGAAACAGCACCCGGAGATCCTGCGGCGCATCCTCTTCGACGGCCCCGTGGAGTTCACCGTGGACGACGACCGGATCGCCTTTCTCAAGACCAACGGCGTGATCGAGATCGGTGAGGAGAACGAGTGCGTCATTCCCGTTCCCATCTACAAGAAGCGCCTCTACGCCACCTTCAAGCCCGCAGGGAACGGCGAACGGGAACGCTTCAAGGATCCCTTCCAGAGTGTGCGGGACTACCTGGACCAGGAGGGAACCCTCCGGATGGAACAGGTGCTCGACCGCTATGCCGCCTATGTTTTGGAGCGAGGCAACATCGTCTTCTCCCGGGGGAAAGTCCTTGAAGGCGTGTACCACTACAACCTCGACGCCTTTCTCGCCTCCTTCGCCGGACTCCTTGGAGGACACGTCTTTCCCGAGGTTCCCGAAGGGGGTGGTCGGGTGGACCTTTTGGTGCTTCAGGGAGGCAAGCGGTGGATCGTGGAAGTGAAGCGCTTCACCGGCAAGGACGAGTTCGAGGCGGGCAAGGATCAGCTCGAAGCCTATCTGGAGCGCTCCGGAGAAACAGAAGGATACTACGTGGTCTTTTCTCCCTACCATCAGGCCCAGGAGAAGGGGGAGGAGGTGCGCACAAGGAGCGGCGTCTCCCGGCGTCTCGTCTGGTGGATTCTTCCCGTGGTCGCTCCGGCACCGTCGGGGGAGTGACGGCTACAGCAGCTCTTCTCTTCCTCGTGTTCCCTCATGCGCAACATGGCAATGAAGGAACACGCCTCTCTCTGTGGACATGATCGCTGTATGTACGAGAGACTTCCAGAATTCAGATCTCCACAGGCTCAACGCGACAAGGCCCATTGCAGAATACGGGACTTCTCCGCTTCCCATTCGTCGCGGAGCATGCCGATCCACAAAAGATCCTTTCGCTCCCCCGTCTCGCAAAGGACATGGTTTCTCCATCGTCCTTCCTGGATAAAACCGGCTTTCAGATAAAGATCCAACGCCTGGGCGTTCGTCGCAAGCACGGATGTATAAAGGCGTTGTAGATCCATTTCTTCAAATCCCCAACGAAGAATCTCCGCCAAGAGAACTTTACCCAAGCCTTTTCCCAGAAATTCCTTTTCTCCGATGTACATCCCCCAATCGGAGTTGCCCGCACGCATGTCGATATGATTCAACGAAACGACACCGAACGGTTTGTCATCCACATGGGCGACACGACAACGGGTCTCACCCGCGCCGCTCCGCTGTCCAGCAAGCCACGCCCCGTGCTCTTCCCGGGAAATCAAATGCTGCCGCAGCATTTGAGAACGAACGGAATCACTGTTCCGCCACTCCAGAATCCTCCATTGGATCTCGTCGGGGATCGCGGCGACGTCGAGAAAGGTTACGGCGGACTTCTTCGAGAAAGGCATCAGCACCGACTCTCCCTTTGTCGATCTCTCGTTTCTACAAAAAACGGCGTTCCTTCTCTTCACTCTCTCAGCAATAATTTTTCGCTGTCTGAATCACGATAGGTTTTTCTCCGGATATGCGACAAAGGAGAATCATCTGGCCCCAACAAAAGAACACGCACTCAGATCATCTCCCAGGTGATCCACGCATCCGCCTCGATATGCCGCCGGGCAGTCCGGCCCAGCACCAACGGCAAATGTTTCGGGCGAATGCCGAAACCAGGGCGTTTCGCGCACACCATTTCTTCGGTGATGACCGTTCCCTCGGGAATGTCGACTGCCGCGTGGAGGCTTCTGCGCGCTTTCTGGTAAAATTCCAGCTCCTCCGGAGCAGGCCCGAGCTTTCGCCCGTCGCCCAGTGCGGCTTCTACTTCGCGGATCTGACGGACAAGCTCCGCGAGTTCGTCGGGTTCGATGGCAAAGGGGTGGTCGGGCCCCTTCATGGTCCGGTCCATGGTGAAATGCTTCTCGATCACCGACGCGCCGAGAGCCACGGCGGCGACGCTCACATGAATTCCCCGGGTGTGGTCGGAAAGACCCGTGGGCACACCGAAGGCGCGGCGCAACGTTTCCATACTCCGCAGGTTCATGATGTGCGCCGGTGCAGGATACACCGAAGCGCACTGAAGAAAGGCCACCTGTTCGTTTCCCGCGTCCCTGCACGTCACGTAGGCATCCTCTATTTCCTCCATCGAGGCAAGGCCGGTGGAGAGAAGGAGCGGCTTTCCCTTGGAGGCGCAATAACGAATCAGGGGAAGATCCACAATTTCAAAAGAGGCGATCTTGAACAACGCACTGACGGCGTCCAGCTCGTCCACGGCGGCGGCATCGAAGGGCGTGGCGAAGAAGAGGATGTTGCGCTCCTCGCAGTAGGCCGCCAGCTCGGGGAGCCAGTCCCGGGGAGTTTCGATCTCCTTGATGAGGGAGAAAAGGTCCTTGTCGTAACCAGAATGACGCGGCGTGTTGCGCGAATAGAGCGTCTCGGCACTGTAGATCTGAAACTTCACCGCATCGGCCTTCGCCGCGACGGCAGCGTCAATCATCTCCTTCGCCAAAGAAAGAGAGCAATTATGATTCGCTCCTATTTCAGCGATGACAAAGGCCGGTGCTCCTCCGCCGATTTTTCTTTTATTCCGTACCTCGAGCACCTTCATCTCATGTCAACCTCTTGAAACCCGTCGCGGATGGCAACCCCTTGAGCATTTTCTCCAGGCTCTGGTTCCGCAATCCCTCCGCAATGACGCCGAAGGCGACATCGGCGCTTTTCAGATACCGCGCAACGTGCTCGTCCCGGTGAGCGTACATGGCATAATACAGGTTTGATGCAAGAAAACCCTGTTCGAGCATGATCTGGACAAAAAGAGCCTTCGTGTGCTGAGGACAAGGGGTCTCAAAATCGAGGTGGCTCATGGGCAACATGCCGTTCACGTCGCTCTTGATGCCGTGCTTCGTGAGCAAGTGTCTCCATCCGTCCTGAACGTTCCGCCCGAGCTGCATCAACCGAGAACCCACGTTCTCCCGGCGGTGCTTCCGGAGCGTCGCCAAGGCAGCGACGGGGCCGATTCGCTCAGTCCAGCACGTACTGGAAATGAACGTCTTCTGCGCCGACTGCATCACCGATTCTTTGCCGAGAACCGCCCCGATTGGATATCCGTTGCCGAGCGCCTTCGAAAAGACCGCCATGTCCGGCTCAAACCCGAAAAGCAGATGGGCTCCGCCGGTGTTCATTCGCAATCCCGAGGAGATCTCGTCGACAATGAGAACCGCACCGCACGCATCGGCCGCCGCACGAACTCCCCGAACAAAATCTTCCGTGGGAGGCGCGTTCCTGATCGGCTCCAGAACAATGGCAGCGAGATCCTTACCGTGCTCTCCGACGATTTTTTCCAGCTCATCGAGCCTGTTGAAACGGAAAGGAATCGCGGTACCCCGAAGGGCCTTCGGCACGCCGCAGGGGTCGAGCCCGGCGATCAGGTGCTCACCCAAGGCATTTTCCGTGCCGACATTCGCCGCAAGATACCAGTCGTGCCAGCCGTGGTATCCGCAAAAGGCAACCGTATCCTTTCCCGTGTGCGCACGGGCGATGCGCACCGCCACGGTCATGGCCTCGCCGCCCGAACGGGTAAAACGCGCCATGCCCGCCCAGGGATGGAGTTCACACAGCAATTCCGCGAGTTCCACTTCTTCGAGGCAGTTCAGCGACGAACTGGACCCAGTCCGGATTGCCCCGACGACCGCATCGTCCACGTCATCATCCGCGTATCCCAGGACGTTCGCACCGATCCCGGAGATGCTCATGTCGATGTATTCGTTCCCGTCCAGGTCCCAGACGGTACAGCCCTTCGCTTTGTCGTAATATCCTGGCCAGACACCGAGGGAAAACATGTCGGGGCGTTTTGAAAGAAGCTGTGTCATCCCCGGAATGACTCGCTTTGCCCTCTCTTGTGCGGAAAGAGAACGATTCATCGGCTATTGCCTCCTTCGAGCCTCAAGAAATGTCTTGTCTTCTGCGGCGGATTTCAAGAGACCCTCGTTTCTGACAAATTTATTGTTGATTTCAAGCACTTCCCGATGTTCCGCGAGAAATTCAAGCACGTCCTGTGTCGTGAAAGAAGGGTTCGATGGATAAAGAGCCTGGTAAATCTTCGCGACAAAGATAAGGTCCTCCGGCTCATCCACCGTCCAGCGGAGATACTGAAGATTGTCCCCTTCCCTTTCAAGGTTTCCCAATTTGTACGTCTCAGGCCTTTTATACATGAAGGGGGTCACATGTTCTCTCTCGGAAGGAAGCTCCGCGTTTCGCCACGCCTCTTCCAACAGGGAAAAGCGGAAGACCTCGACATCCAGACCATCCGGAAACGTGGGGACCAGCGTGTTGCTCGTATAGTCGTTCTTTTCCCGGAGATGCTTTTCCACCACTGCATCGATGACGGAAGGATCGGCCAGAGGACAATCCCCGGTAAGACGGACGACATGCCGCGGCTGAAAACGCACCGCCGCATGATAGAAGCGATCAAGAACGTCCTGCAGGGAACCGCGATACCATTCCACGCCCTCTCTCTCGCAGAGAGAGGCCAACTCCGCATCGGAAGGATCGTCGCTCGTCGCCAAAAGAAGCCTGTCGATTGCCCCGGCTCTGCGGACTCTTTCAATTTGCCTCAGAATCATCGGTTTTTCCAACAGAGGCGCGAGAACTTTGCGAGGAAACCGAGACGAACTCACTCGGGCCTGAAGAATTGCAAGCAGCATACAATCATCCTCTTTCACTGTTATTAAAAACATCAGAGCAATAGAACATGCATTAAGTCATTGCACCATAATTTTTTATTTATAAAAACCTAAACATGAACTCTGGATAAAACACTCGTGATTGGCACGAATATATTAAAAATCATCTGCATTTCTCAACTAAGATCTCATCTACATATTCTCCCTTGCAAAATCTATGACGATGCAGGCGCCCAACCTCTCGAAATCCAGCTTTTAAGAAGGCCTTAAATGATCCAACATTAATGGCATAAATACCAGCGACGATCTTATTTAAATTAAGATCCTCGAACGCATACTGACATGCCAAGAGAATAGCTTCCGTTCCATATCCCTTCCCTCGTGCGCTCGCTTCTCCAATCAGCAATCCAACGTCTGCAAATCGATGAATTTGATCGATATTTCCAATTTTAATATTACCGACGTGCTCTCCTGTTTTTATAACAAAAATACCAAAAAATACGTCTCGCTGACTTAAATTTACAATTCGGACATACTCTTTTAGGTCTTCTATTGAATAAGAGCGCCACCTTGATTCAAGATGTTGCACTACATCATCATCATGCATCCAGTTAAGATATTTTTCATCTACGTCACCGGGAGAAAGAATACGCAGAAAAATACTCTCGCCTTTAAGCATTAACCCACCTCGTAATCAATAAAATAAATATCTCAACAAATAAGAGCTAAAAAAAATCTTTTTTGGCTATATTTATGACTTCTTCGCTGCGACAATACCAGGTATCTCGATTTTCATACTTCAGCATCGCACTCGCCGTTATTTTTTGCAATTCATCTAGATTTTTTAATTTTTCAACAAAAAAATCATCAAACATGCCAACGTTATCCGGAAAATAAAAGAGGTCCTCTTTGTCGTTGTAATATTCTTTTAAATACTCAGATTTATCAGTAACAACACACGCTCCACAAGCCATTCCGTAAAAAACTCTCTCATGTGCTCCCCTTGGAAACACAGAAACTGAATTCAAAAGAATTTTCGCTCGCTGCATGAGCATCAAAACTTGATATCCCAGCAATGGTCCGTAATACATATGATGGCTACCCAAAGAATTTCGCACGCTTAACGGAATTTCTCCAACAATCGCTACCGGTACACTTTTCAAAGCCTTCAAGAGGTCTATTCTTTTCTTGCTTTCGCACCACCTCGAAAGGAAGGCCAAAGCTTCGCAACAATTAAACTTCGCCTCAGAGTCAAGCACATCCAAGTCAAAGGAATATTCGTCACACGCCTCTCTGAATGCAGCAAAAGGCTCCTGAGATTTTTCAAGAATTCGCTCCGCAGTTCCACGAAGCAAGGATGCCCCAAGGTCCTTCGCGCGCAATAAGGACGCTTTGCCATCCAACATTTCTCTCGTTGGCTGAAAAGGGATACTCCCGACAAAAAGAATATCTATATCTCTATCAAAGATACCAGGCAAGCCCGACAAGGGCATCATTCCCGCGTGAGGCAAAAAAAAGGCATCATGCTTCACATCAAGAAAGGAAAGAATCTCCAGATGAGTGCGATCAACAACTGTAATCTTATCAGAAGCCCCTATGTTTTTAAAATATTTGATTTGAGAATAAGGAGCATCTGTCAAAATTCTTATTCTTTTTATCGGAAAAGGCGCTTGAATGTGTATTTTTAGATTGGAATCAACAAAAATCATCTTTGAAAAATCGGCAGATCCATGCCTATTTTTCATTTTTTCTAAAACAAAATCTGGCGATGATGCAAGCTCTTCCTTCGCCATTCTCAGCGATGAAAGACAACCCCTGCAGCAGAGTGCTTTATGCATTTCAAAAAACATGGAATCCATGAGTGACCCTTGAGTATAGTTCATCATGACAACAAAAACGGAAGAACACGACTCCACCAGGAGCACCTCCTTTTTTCACAGGACACACTTCCAGCGCCGAGGCTCCACTATATTCGTGTCGACCACGGCAAATCCGGAAAACAACTCCGACGGAAGCGTTCGCGCACTCGCGAGAATTTCCTGGAACTGCATCAGCGTATTGACGCCCACAACAACTGTATCAAGCTCGTCAACACCGAGAGCAAATCCCAGTGCTGCTTCCAACGGAGTCAATCCGTGTTCTTTTTGTACCTCATGGAGGTGCCGCAACGTTTCCCGAACATTCTCAAACCGGGGAGGCAATGTCTCCGGAGACATAAGGAGCAGGCCTTGAAGAAAACAGGAACGCCCATGTATCTCCACACGGGCGTTCTTCAGTTTTTTCAACATGCCGCTTTGGAGCAACCGCTGATCAAAAATATTGAGCGGAACCTGGACAAGCTCCAGCGGAAACAATTCAAATGCTTTCTGTAATTCTGTTTCATTGTAAACAGAAATGCCAATTTTTTCCACGAACCCCTGCTCGCGAAGCAATTCGAGCAAATGCCACAAGCATGCGCCATCAGGTCCAAGTATATCCTGAGCATTGTGCACCAGAATCCCGTAGATCTTTTCAAGAGCAAGGTTCTGCAATGAAGAACGAAATGTTCTTTCAAGGAGTCGTTTTTTCTCTTCATTTGAGAGATTTTCGGGCAGATGTGGTGTCTTGGTGATCGTGCGAAAGAAGGAGGCGTTTTCCGAGAGACACGTGCCAAGAAGCCTCTCACTTTCCCCATAGGCCGGAGCGGTATCAAGCACTTGCACACCCACAGACTCGGCGAAACGGAGAATCGCCGTTACCTCCTCCGGTGGCGTACGCCCCACCGTGTTGGAAATGCCATACTCCAACCCGAACTGGACAGTACCAAGCCCGATGCGCTCCGTCAGAACATTGCTCATCGCTTCAAACGACACCTTCCTCTCCCGGCCGGTCTCTTCGCACAGCAGCGGATCACCCCACCCGGGTCACGCTTGCGCAATAAGAGAACGAATCTCTTCCACGTCGAGAAAATGAGGATTGGTCTCAGAACTGTATTCAAAACCCGGGGAGACGGGTTTACCCTTTTCTCCCAGGGCGTTTCTTTCGTAGTTTACAGGTGACAAGAAAGAGATCGACGGTGTGATGACATAATGGTCCTCGAATTCGAGGGTAAGGTGGCTGTCATCAGCGGGACACATGATCTCATGGAGCTTCTCTCCAGGGCGAATTCCGATGACCCGCACGGGCATTCCCGGTGCGACTGCTTCCGCAAGATCCAGAATCCGTGCAGAAGGAATCCGTGGAACAAAAATTTCTCCCACCTGCATTCTGGCAAAAGATTTGAGAACGAATGCCACACCCTGGGTGAGGGTGATCCAGAAACGGGTCATCCTCGGATCAGTTATAGGAAGGTCCGAGGTTCCTTCCTGCACGAGTTTCCGGAAAAGGGGGACAACTGACCCCCGAGATCCCATGACATTTCCATAACGAACAACCGCAAAGCGCGTCCTGTGCCCACCCGCAAGGTTATTTCCGGCAACAAAGAGCTTATCCGCGCAAAGTTTTGTCGCTCCGTAGAGATTGATTGGATTCGCCGCCTTATCCGTGGAAAGAGCAATGACTTTTTCAACCTCATTGGCGATGGCGGCATGGATGACGTTCGCCGCTCCGAGAATGTTCGTCTTGATGCATTCCAGCGGATTGTACTCCGCAGCAGGCACCTGTTTCAACGCCGCTGCGTGAATGACATACTCGACACCGTTCAAGGCCATTTCCAATCGTTCCCGGTCGCGCACATCACCCAGAAAAAAACGCAATAGACCGGACTGGAACTCCTGCTGCATCTCGTACTGTTTCAGCTCATCCCTCGAATAGACGATGATTTTTCGGGGATTGTAGCGTTCAAGGAGCGCACGGACACAGGCTTTTCCGAAAGACCCCGTTCCTCCGGTGATGAGGATGGATTTTCCTTCGAACATGGGCATCATCGCCTTTCGAAAAGATGCCGTTCGGACAATGCCATTCCGGATTTGTGCAACACCGGAATACGCACGTGTACCCGAACGGCATCAGGCTTCGGAGATATAGAGACGAAGGCGCTTGTAATTGCGCACGGTTCCCCTTGGGATGTCGTAGTAGTTGTAGTAACTCCCATCCGAATAAAACACATAGAACGTAGAAAAAGGCGCAATCCGTACGGAGATCACGGGGCAAGACTCGCTCGTCTGTGGTGCCCCCGCAACAGGAAAATGCTTGTCCAGGACCTTGGCAATCTCCAGTGGATAGCGAAGAGAAATGGGATAGGAATCCAATGGGGTCCGCAAAGCGAAACGGCGTTGTTCCGTACTCCAGAACCTTGCTTCGACGGGATGCACGTTCCATATGTTCTCCCCGTCGAGCATGACACCCCACATGGAAACGCCGCTCCGGATGTACGGAACAAGTGCGTCAGCCGATACATCCTTCGCCGAATCCCACACCTCTCGTCCCATTTTTCCCGGCATCAGGGAAATCTGCTCCTGCCGCCGAACATCCTGGAAAATCGCTTCTCCCGTCTGGAGACGAAAAGAACAGGAGAATCCCTTCATGTTTTCATAACACGTCTGAAGAGGACCACCCACATTCCTGCCAAAGGTATGAAGACACTGGGTCGTGCGGGAACATGCCCAAAATGCCTTGCCCGAAACGAGCACATGAGGAAGCGCATATTCTTCCTCCCATTTTTCCATGCTGCCGCCTGCAGGTTCTTTTTCCGTCCCCACAAACACCCGCGGCAGAACTCCGGACAGGATTTGTTCAGCATCGACGTCAATTTTCATGATGAGCAGGGGATCAACTCCTTCGACTCCACAACAAACACGTACGTCCGCTACGCCTCGGGGCGTGCATAGAAGACGCCATTTTCATTCGGTCGTCACATCATGCCTCCACATCAAAAAGGGCACCGAGAAGTTCGTTGACCCGCTCCACCATACGGACCACTTCGTCCGGCGGAATCTTCCGAATGACCTTACCGTCGGAGGCATTCACCACCTGCACCTGGATCAGATCCGCTTCTGTCTTGACTTCGAAACGCAAATGTCTGTTGAACGCCTGGGCAACCTTCTCGGCTTGCGCCAAAGTCTCCCGGAGCGCACGCTCATCGATTTTACGTTCCGGAGAACCTGTTTTGTCCGGAGATTGTACAACGTTCCCCGCTCTTCCTCTTTCCGCTTCGGCGACGTTGCCGCGAAAAGTGTTGGCTACCGCCTCGTCACGCGCCGTTCCAAGCCTGGCAAGGTCTGCTTGCTGCACCATATCGCTCCCTCCCCTTACGCTCCGACTCTATGAAAAAAGGGGAGGGGGAAGCCCCCTCCCCCGTCGAAACAGAACGACAGGCTTACCGGAGCAGTGACAGAACTGCCTGCGGCAGCTGATTGGCCTGGGCAAGCATGGAATTGCCCGCCTGCATCAGAATGTTGAGTCGCGTGAAGTTCATCATTTCCTGGGCCATGTCGAGGTCCCGGATGCGGCTCTCCGCTGCACTCAGGTTCTGGCTCGCCACGGTGAGGTTGTTGATGGTGTGCTCCAGGCGGTTCTGGTAGGCGCCGAGATTGGCCCGCTGGCTGGAAACGCGGTCGATGGCGCTGTCGATGACCGTAATGGAGCGCGCCGCGGACTCGCGGTCGGTGACGAGCACATTGTGCACACCCAACGCACGAGCACCCATGTCACCGATGTCGATGCCCATGTCCTCCTTCTCGTTGGCGCCGATCTGGAAGACCGTGGTGTTGTCCGCCAAGTGGAGCGTGGTCTCGTAGACGTCCGTATCCCGGGTGAGGATGTAGTTCTTCGACGCCTCAGAATAGGTCACCTTGATGTTCGCCATGGAGTCGAACTCCACATCCACGTTCTTGTGCACCACGCCGTAAAGCATGTTCCCCGTGACCTTCACGTTGGAAACAACCGTGTTGCCGCTGTGGGCATCCTGGACGGTGGCGCGGAAATCCGTCTCCGAGGCCTTCTGGATGACGTTGAGGCTCAGGGCCTTCACCACGTCCTCGTCACCGGCGAAGTTGAGGCGTCCCGCCGCACCGGGAACGATGGAGCGAATGACGAAGGTGCCCTCCACCGACATGACCGTTCCATCGACTTCCTCGCCGCCGCCGACGAAGGTGACGAAGTTGTCCGCATCGCCGGGTGTGTCGAGGTATTTCACCTGGTTGAGACCGAAGGCGATGGCGTTGTTCAGCTTGAGGGCCACGTCGTTGAGCGTGTCCGTGGAGTTGAGCGTCACCGTCGTCTGGGTTCCGTCCCCCTGGGTCAGGGTCAGTGTCTGGGGGTCCTCCAGGAGGAAACGTCCGTTGGCATCCCAGAACTTGTCCAGGTCACGCAGTTTCACGTCGCCCTCGGCGACCTGCCCGACATAGGCCGCCTCAAAGGCGACGAGAGCCGGAGCCGAGCCAAAGCCGGTACCGATGTTGAAGGCGGTGGTGAAGCCGATGACGATATCGGATTCGAAGAGTTTCCCGTTCGCCGTGTTGAGATAGAAGGAGCGGAAATGGACATCCTTGTTGGCCATGGCCGTGGCCTGCACATTGTAGAAGCGATCGAGCTGGGCACCGCTCCAGTAGCCTTCCCATCCGGTATTGAGCGTCGCCGTCACGATGAGCGCCACGTCGGCGTTCCCCGTCGAGCCGGCGATGTGCACGACCATTCTGCCGCCGACCTTGAAATTCTGCACACCGGTCATCTCGATGGCGGACCCGAAGGTGAAACCGAGGGCCGTGTAGGCGGTCATGGTGGAGGCGGCGTTGAGAACGAAGTTCTCGTCCACCTTCGTGCTCACCGCACCGGAGATGGAAATGAAGTTCGCTACCACGCGAAGCTTGACCGTCTCGGAGGCGGTGTCCACGGTGATGACCTCGAAGCTCAGACTCACGGCGCCTGCCGTAAGATCCGTCGCGGCCGTTCCGAAGACGGAGGTCAGCGTTCCGACATTGTACTGCTGGAATCCGATTGTGCCGCTGACCGGCGTCATGTTCCGCAGGACCTTGTAATTTCCGGCGGGGAGATTGTCCACCGAGACCTTGCGGGCTCCGAGCTGTTCGTTGAGCCCCACGTTCATGATGACGTTCTCGTGCTTGATCTTGAAGACGTCGCTCTTCTGCACCTCCGCCTCACCGGGGTTGGCGGTGATGCGAATGATGTAGTTTCCCTCGGCGGCGTTCTTCTGGCCGAACTGATCGATCTCCCGCAGAGCTCCGCGGACAAAGGCCTTTGTCTCGAGTTTGTCCGAGGACCAGAGCACGGAGGCGCTCCCGTCAAGGAGCTTCTTCTTGTTGAACTGGGTGGTGGTGGAGATGCGGTCGATCTCTTCCTTGAGCTGGTCGATTTCGAGCTGAATGTAGCTGCGATCCTGGCTGGTCAGCGTGTCGTTCGCCGCCTGGACGGAAAGTTCCCGCATACGCTGCAGAATGGAGTGCGTCTCGTTGAGAGCGCCCTCAGCGGTCTGAATCATCGAAATGCCGTCCTGGGAGTTGCGGACAGCCTGATCCAGACCACGAACCTGTGCGCGCATCTTCTCGGAGATGGCAAGCCCTGCAGCATCATCGGAAGCGCCGTTGATACGCAATCCGGTGGAAAGCTTGTTAATCGATTTCTGCAGCGCCGAATTTGTGGAATTAAGGGAATTGTACGCAAACAACGCAGGGATATTATGATAGACTCTCATTTTCGTTCAACCTCCTTGTCATGTTCCGGACGTCCATGCCCAGTGAACACTTTACCAAACACACGCCTTTCTTGTGGCTCTCTCGCTGTTCTTTTTCGGCCCCCCTCCTTCCGAAAAAAGATATACGTCTCTTTTTGTTTTTTCGGCAACTCAGACGGAAAACTTTACACCCCGTTTTGTCAGTTCTCCCATGAGCCAGGGCGAGACCTCCATGCTGAAAAACGACAGCAGCTCCGTACGCTGAGACAGCAAGTCCAAAATCTCCGCAACCGTTTCGGCAATCTCCCGATCTTCCGCACCGTAGCACCGTTCGAGATGCAGACAAAGCCATTCCAAACTCGCCTTTCCTCGTCCGTCCTCCCGTTCGTGGGAACGCACAACCAATCGCCACACGGCACGGAATGTCTCAGAAAGGCGCCCTTCGAGAAGGTCTATCTCCGCTTTCAGGAGAAGCTTCTCAAGTTCTCTCGTTTTCTCATCAAAAATCTGAGACTCGAAAACATTGGAAAGAAATGTTGCCCATTTTCCGCGTATCTCCTTCAAAAAAGCCTCGTTTTCCGGGGTCGCCTCCTCGTAACGCAGGATATTCCTCGCCACTTCATACGCCCTGTCAAAGGGAGGCGTGAACGTCAAATCATGCGAGGAGAGCACTGTCGCATAGTCCTTCAAAAACGCGACGATCTCCTCAACTGGCATTTCCACCTCTTCGATTTCGAGTCGCTCCCGAGCCGCATCGGCAAGTACGCAGGCGTATTTCGCCATGCCCTGCTCACGACAGAACAACGCAAGCTGTCGTAGAACCCGGGGAGGCCAACCGTGGAGAACCGGGTCGGAGCGGGCCAGAAGGTTGTTGAGCGCCACTACGGCAACCGCCGTTTCCCGGTCGTCAAGGTTCTCTTCGGCGAATCTGTGCAGGACTTTTTCCGTCAGCTCCAACGCCTCCGTGTCTCCCAGCCCCCGAGTGGTGTAAAGCGGATCGTCATTTCCCGCATCAAGCCCACGAAGAAGCCATTCCATGGAGGGATATGCGTAACGAAACCATTTTCGGAGAAACGCCAGAATACTCCGGTGTCCCTGGAGAATGTCCTCCACCGCATTGTGCCACTTTTTCACACTCGCCACTGAATCGAGCCTGCGGGTTTCTCCGAAGACGACACCGCTCAAATGGGTATAGCTCTGACCGATGAACGCAAGGGAGCGATTTCTGTCATGGAGGCGGTCGAGCAACACCGAAACCTCCGCGGCTCGGGCACGCCGTGCTTCAGGGGCAAGCGCAGCGGCAACGGCACGGTCCCGCCACGATTCGATCTCGGAAAGCATCGCCTCGGAATGCGCCACGTCGGAAAGAACAGAATCGATCATCATCTGCAGGTGCTTCGCCTGCTGGCGTTTATCTTTTCCTGCGATCAGCCGCCGTGCCAGCGCCGCCGGAAGCGCATCGGGCGAAAAGGGTGCCGCCGAAGCGGCGAATCTCTGGAGAAACTCCCGGAAGGGCACGACGATGCTTCCCTGAATGAGCGCTCCACCCTCGGTACAGTCATACAGAGGGACTCTCATGCCCGGAATCATGCTCTCGAACATTTTCAGAAACTTGAACCACGAGATCTGAGTCCGCACCATACCTCCGTGGATCCCCGGAACCATGAGTCCCGCCTCTTCACTCCGGGCACGCTCCACGGCAAGATCGGCCTCCGAGACCGTATCCGCCGCGTGGGACGCGCCATCGTCGCCGTAGGCGAGATCCTGACCGATAAGGGCAACCGCCGAGGCCTTGCAGATCTCCGCCAGAGACACCGCCATGTGGGAGACGGATGCCCCCGAGGGAATAAGATCACCTCCAAACAAGCTATTCACAATCCATTGATCGAGTGCAAGCTCCGCCTTGCCCACCACCGCCACGGGTCCGGGCCAACAGCCGATGACCTGCTGGGGACACACGGACTGCGCAACGAGCAGAATATCCCGACACTCGTCTCTGTGGTTTTCAACGAGGGGACTGAAATTTCGGGCGTACATCTCCTGGGGGCGTTCCATGCTGGTGACGATATGGGGGCGGATGCCGATCTTGAGGAGTTTTTTCACCGCGCTGTCCGCCGCGACGATGACACAGGAATCGGCGTATTCCCGGAGCAAATGCACGTTTTTCTCAAGGGATGGACCGGATGCGACGGAGACGAAGGGACGCCCCTCGTAGGGGCCGATAAAATCAACGAGCCGCGGGCTATTTATCACCCATGGGGACATCAGACACATGTTGCGGATACCAAGCAACGTGTCTTCTGCAGTATTTCCCAAAAATTCCACATAAAGGCGAACCGTTTCCCAAAATTCCTTAATGGCTGCATCAAATTTTTTCCGAAAAGCCTCGCCTTCGCCGGCATGCACTGCCGTACAGGCCTCGTTCACCATGAAAACTCCCAGGGGACGGATATTGACATCCAACGCTTCCGTAGAGAGGGTTCGGTCCTCTCCCGTGAAAAAACTGATGCGGCATGCGCTGGGCAACGCCGCGTAGACCGATGTGGTGGACAAGGTATGCACGAGGAGTTCTTCGCTGGGCTCCACCACCACAACGGCGAGGGCGTTTCTGTCAAGCTTACGCAGCAGGCGGAACAGATAGGGAGGAAAGCCGACTCCATGGGCAACCACCACATTTTTCCTGCCGAGCTCCTCGGGGAAAAGCGATTCGGCCTTCTGGAAGAACGGCACATCCCCATCCCCACCAAAGCCACGAATCCAGAGCCCCTGTGCCGTCTCCTTTACGGAAGGGGTTCTGCCTTCTTCTTCCATCAATGCCCTGCGACGCTGCAACCGCACCGCCAACTGGGGCTGAAACCGTCTGAGATGTTTCAGATTATGTTCCCAAACCTGCGTTTCTCCTGGCAAGCACATCTCATCCCTTCTCAAGGACTAAGGGGCAACTTCGTCGTCTTTGCGGGGAAACAACTTTTCAAGAGACACCTTGGGGCTCTGAGCGGCAGCCTTGATATTCTCCTCCCGGATCTGGTCCCACAGCTCCTTGCGCCATACTCCGATGGAGCGGGGAGCATTGATGCCGAGCCGCACCGAATCCCCCCGCGTTTCGATGACAGTGATCTCGATCTCCTCGCCGATGACGAGCCCTTCTCCAACTTTGCGCGTGAGGACGAGCACCTAGGCCTCCTCCTCTCCGGCAGGAGTGGTGCAGGAGTCTTTCCGACCACCACCCGTGGGAGGAACGGTTTCAGAGGATGTCGCCCCGGCCTCTTCGGCGGAGCCCCGGCTCGCCTGGGCCTCGCAAGAGGCCCGCACGGCGTCGGAGAGAACGAAGGCCCGCATGGAATACTCGTCGTTGGCGCAGATGACCTGCTTGGCAAGACGCTTTTTGACGTTCACCACGATGGGCGCCCGCAGGTTGGCAGTCATGTTCCATGGCGCATCGGGGGGAATGGAGACGACCGCCATGGTGCTCAGATCACCGTCGTCGTCAACGGACAGATCCTCAAGATCCCCGGCGACGATTTTCGCATTGTATTCGGGCAGCACCACCTGAGGCGGCATGACCGGCAGGGCGATGGCTTCATCCGAAAGGCTCTGAAGCCATTTGATGGGGTTCTCGTCCTCGCCGGCAAGAATCCATTCGTAATGATCGTAGAAACCAGGTATGCCCTTGGGGAAATGAAGGACATCCTCATCGTTTACGGAGAGAACACCGAATCGTGTTGTTGTTACCGTTTTCACATCATTTCACCTCGTCATTGACTCGCTGGAAAGAAAAATCCATTCCCGATGAATCCACGGCCAGGAAACAGCCACTCTTAAGATCAGCTCAGGAAATCCACGAGCGAGGGTTGAATGATCCGGGCGATCACGGCGAGGCTCGCGGAATAGATCGACTGGGCCATCTGGAACCTGGTGACGGCATCGGCGAGGTCCGTGTCGGCCACCTTGCTCTGCAGGTCCGTGAGCGAGATGTTGTTCATCTTCAAACGGGACTGGCTGGTCTCGTAGCGGTTCATGAGTGCTCCCGTGGCGGTGCGCTGCCGCAGGAGATTGTCCATGAAATCATCGATCTTCCCCAGGAGGGAATGACCGATTCCCTCGCGGTCCTCGGCCTTTGTCGCAGCGATAAGGTCATCAAGCAGGCCGAAGAAATCCGTCTGACGCTGATTTGCCGCCGTGCGTACCGTCACGTTCTGGGTGTAGGGGCTCGTGTTAGGCAGGGGGCCGTTGCGCACCGCCGTGGTTTGAACGCCCCCTCCCGTAAGGATCGTCGCACCGCCGGCGTTCGCCACCTCAACACGATAGCCTCGGTCGGAAACGATGGCCAGGAATTCGTTGCCTCCGTCGGTCAAGAGCTCCGCCCGGAGGTCCTGCCCCTGGAAACGGCTGTTGATGGCGGCCACGAGATCGTTGTTGTCCACCACCCCGGACTGGTCGAAATCGCGAATCTGGGACAGGTCGATGGAATGGGTGTAGCCGTTGACCGTGATCTCCAGGTTGCCCACCGCAGGGAACGGAGCAGCCGCAAGCTCCGCTCGGACGGTGTTATCGATCTGGAGAAACTGTGCGGCACCCCCGGAGACATCGAGCACGGAGACGGGAGAGCCGTCCTTGGCGGCGAAAGAGAGCTGCACGTTCCCCGGATTGTCGAGATCCGTGTCCACGAAGGAGACGTCGAGCCAATCGCCCGCGTTCAGACGGACCTTCTCCGCGATCATCTGGGGGGTATCCGTGGCAAGAACCGCGATTTCCACGGACCGTCCGAGAGTGCTGATACGGAACGTTCCCGCGTTCGCCGCCCCCACCGGTCCGTCCGCAACGGTTCCGCCGATGAGCCCCGTCTGGAGGCCGGTTTGAATGGCGATGCCGCCACTGTACTCGTCGGCCTTCAGCTCCGGATCCCCGAAGGGAAGGTCCACAATGCGCAAAGGTTCCCCCGTCTTAGCATAAAGGACGAACTGCCCCCCGCCGAGATCGTCCGTGCCGAGTAAACGTCCTCCGTACTGCTCGTTCACCTGACGGACGATCTCCTCGGCGACCTTGACACCGTCCAGGTTGTTCAGGGCATCGGCGACATCTTCCCGGTACAGTTTGACCTTGAACTCCTTGTCCCCCACAGTGACGCTCACGAGGGCAGGAAGGTTTTCGTCCAGAGCGGCTCCGGTGGGAAAGGTACCGCCGGTGATGCCTTTCGTCACGGTGCTGACGCCGAGCTGTGCCGCATAGTCCGCACCGGCCGTGGTATTTTTGTCGTAGAGCGTCAGAGCCTGACCGTCTTTCGTGCGGAGAACGAGGCGCTTCGTTGCGTTTTCCGCGTTTGTTCCTCCCGCAACGCCAGGGGGCAAACCCTGATCCTGTTCATCCGTCTCCACCGTCACCTCAAGCCAGCTTCCCGCCACGTTCCTGATGCGCGTGGCAAGCTCTTCCAGCGTCAGATCCGGATCGTCGTTGATGATGACTTCCGCCCGGTTGTTGCCGCTCTCCAACCGCCAATAAAGCTCCTGGCCGGCACCCGTCGTGTCGAATCCTGTCCAGCCAGCGGCGACCTCGGTGCTCTTTACCGCCGTCTCCATACGGAAAAGGCTCGTGAGATCAATGTGGCTGTGGTCACTAGGCTTTTCCACCGGGGCGCTCAGCAACTGGAGTTCGGGATCCAAGGGATCGAAGGGCACCGGATCGCCGAAAACCTCCCGAGCGCCCTCGGAAGCGGTAATGGAAAACTTTTTTCCCGTTTCCTGACTGAAGATGAGAAGTCTCTGATTGCCTCCACCCGTATCGACGACTCGGGCAAGCATTCCTTCGACATCACTGTTGATTTTTCCGGCGATGACGTCGAGTGTTTCCGTTCCGTCCAGTGCCAGCGTGCTCAATGTTCCGTCGTCCCACGTGAACGTTATCGTCCCTGCGGCGGAAGGAGTCCAACCGAGGACTCTGTCAATTCCCTCAATTCCCTGCTCCAGGTTTTCAGGATCGGTGGCGGGCCAGGACGTGAGCTGCACAGGTTCCCCCGTGTGACTATGGATCTCCAGGCGCTGTACACCCGCCGCCTCGTCCTTGATAACCTGCACGGACACGAGACGCCCCACATCGCCCATGGACAAACTCGAATTGATAAGTTGTGCGATCTCGTCGAGGGAGTAGCTGTCGAGTTCGTTGGGGTCGCGGAAGCGATTGTAGTCCGTATCGTCCACTCCGCCGATGCTGTCGTCGTCGGTCCATTTCTCCGGAATGAGAACCTTCGCCACGCGATCTCCCACCTGGAACTGGAGGATTTCGCTTCGCCCCGTCCATTCGAAATCAACGGGAACTTCGACACTCGCCAGGACATACTGCGTCTCGTTCGTGGGAAAGACATCCCGGCCATGCAGGGATACCTGCCCCTCGGAACCGCGCTCGGTCTCGAAATAGACACGCTGCTCGTTTCCCAGATAGACCACATTGCCGTTCGCGTCGAGCTGAAAGGGGATGACGCTGGTGTTGAGACCGGAGAGGAGATACCGCCCCTCCACGCTGTAGTTCGCAGTAAGGCGCAGCTCTTCCTTGAGAGATGCCAATTCCTGAGCGATGGCCTCCATGTCCACATCCTCGAGAGCGCCGTTCCCGGCGTAGACCGCGAGTTCTCGGATGCGCTGCACTACCGACGTAACCTGATCGAGAGCCGTTTCCGTGTTCTTGAGCCAGGTGATGCCGTCGTCCATATTGCGTACATACTGGACATTCTCGAAGATGGTCGTTCCCAGAGCAAGTTCCCGCGTCACATCCACGGGATTGTCCGAGGGACGGTTATACAGTTTGCCCGAGGACATCTGCTGCTGCAGTTTGAGAAGACGGCTCAGGTTATTGTGCATGTCCGCCAGAACCGTGGCCTGCATCATGGAATTGGTCACCCGTGGCATCTCTCTCCCCCCCTTTGCCTTAACGGCCCACAGTACCCATGCCGTTGATGATCTTGTCCAGCAGTTCGTCCTGGGTGGTGATGAAACGGGACATGGCGTTGAACGCCTGCTGAAAACGAATGATGCCCATCATTTCCTCGTCGAGGTTGACTCCCATGACGGACTGGCGTTGCGTGTCGATCTGGGTCACCAGCGCTCTCTGGTTGGACGCCATGGTGCGGGCACGCTGCCCCTGGCTGCCGATCTCGGAAATGAAGGTCTCGTAATAGCCGTTGAAGCTGGCACTCCCTCCCTCGAGCACTTTCGCCTGCTTGAGCTGGGCCATGCGGAGCGCATTTGTGCCATCTCCCTCTCCCAGAGTGTGCCCACTGCCGTCGTCGCTTGCTGCGGCGAAGAGGCTGGAGTCGTTTTCGATAGCCGCATTCAATGTAAAATTGCGCGAAGCGACGTATTTGAGCGCGATGGGCTCGAAATAGGCGATCCCCGTTGTCATCGCGTTATCCCCCGTGCCGTGCCCGGCATAGTGGATGGCGTTCATCTCATTGGCCAGTCCGTAGGCAATTTCGTCGAAGGCCGCAAGGTGTCC
The DNA here is from genome assembly GCF_029975095.1 of Aminiphilus sp. Lineage (NCBI taxonomy): Bacteria > Thermotogati > Synergistota > Synergistia > Synergistales > Aminiphilaceae > Aminiphilus > Aminiphilus sp. The sequence continues at coordinate 8,524 of NZ_JARKPW010000006.1, read as the reverse complement.
CAGGATGATGTCGTCCCGCGCTTCGAGCAGGGCCAGAATTTCTCCGCCCTTCACGTGGTGTTTCACGGTAATTCCCGAGGTGCCCGTCGCCTTAAGGGTGAAGTGAATCCCCGTGGAAACCGTGTCGAGGGTCTTCGCGGCATAGCCGTCGCTCCTGGAGAGCAGGCGGGCTTCGGTGAAGGTGTTCTCCGAGGACATGTAGCGGGAGCCGTCGAAGAGAAAGACCGCATCCTGCGCCCGGGTAAGCACACTGGTGGAGTTCTGCTCGATGCCGTTCGGCACGTCGGCGACGTTGGCGAAGCCGAGCTTGCGCGCCACGTAGAGGCTGCCGCCCTCATCGCCCTGGAAGTTGATACGGTAGGCCTCGCCCACCACATTGCTCTCCAGGACGAGGTAATGGCTGTTCGTCACCTCGTCGTAGCGTATTTCCGCGTGGAGCCACTGTTCGGGACGGTCGGGGTCGCTTGCGTCGGCGGCGAAGTGACCGTTGATCTTGTTCCGGATCGTCTCCAGCGTATCCTCTTCGGTGACGTCGATCTTCACGGTGACGCCCTCGTCGGCCATGCCGAGCTTGCCCGAGAGAAGATTTCCTTTCACGTCCGTGAGAGAAAGAAGGTAATTGTCCGTGGAGAGGAGGGTAAGGCGATCCTTCGTGCCCGAGGCTGTCACGGTCGAGTTGAGTCCGGCGTTGGTGTACAGGGGGTCGCCAAGAAAACCACGCAGATCGTCGAGGAGAAGCTCGCCGTTGGCTCCTGTACCTTGGACAGGCCCATTTCCGTGGTTGTCCGTCAGTTCCCACTGACCTGGGGCCGTCGGATTCCAGGAGGCGGTGATGATACTCTCAAAATCCCCGAAGGCGATGCGGAACTGGTACGACGTGGGCTCGCTCGCACCGGGAGGGGCGGTAAGCAATACGGCTCCGTCGGGTCCGGTGTTGTCAAGGCCGGCACTCGTCTTCTGCGTTCCCGAGCTGCTCACGGTGATGCCGAAACTTCCGGAGAGGTTGAGTTCCTGGTCCACGTACAGGGGTTGCACGCGGTCGTTGCCGTTTCCCACCGCCCAGGCCGTTTCAGAAGCGAGACGTTCCACCGTGAGAACGTGCACCGCCTCGGGAGCCTGCTGCTCGATGATGACCTCGAGGACGGAGGGGTTGTCCACGTGGTCGAACTCGTTGTCCTCCACCTGCACGTCGAAGTACCCCTGGTTTCCCTGGACGGGAACGAGGATGAGATGGCGGGTCTGCGTTCCCTGCACGAGCAGCTTGCCGTCGAGGTAGACCTTGTAGTCACCGTCGCTCTGATCGCAGATGTTGGCGGGAGTGCAGTTGATGAGCTTGCAGAGTTTCTCCACGAGAAGATCGCGGCGGTCCAGCAGGTCGTTGGGGTTGCCGCCCACACCCTGCACTTCCGAGATCGTCTTGTTCAGGGCGGCGATCTGATCGATGTAGTTGTTGGCCTCATCGACCTTGAGCTTCAAATCCTGGTTGAGCGCAGCCCGATACTGGTCGTAATTGGTGGCGAGCTGATCCAGAAAGGTGGTAAGGGTGATGGTCTTTTGCACCAGGTCCTCCCGGACCGAAGAACTGTCCGGGCGCTTGTGGGCCTCCTGGAGGGCGGCCCAGAAGTCGTCGATGGCGGCGGCGAATCCTTTTCCGGCGGGTTCGTTGACGAAGAGTTCGATGTGGTTCAACACCTGCTCGATACGCTCCCAATAGCCGAGGACGGTGCTCTCCTCCTGGTATTGCATGTCCAGAAAAGCGTCCCGGAGACGCACGATGGCGTCCACCTGGACGCCCGTTCCTATCTGCCCCGGAAGTGCCGGTCGGGCAAGGCCCGGTTCCGTGAAGGGGTCGGTGCTGGAGGCCTCGACCCGTTGCCGTGAATAGCCCTCCACATCGGCGTTGGAGATATTGTGTCCCGCCGTCTCCATGCCCCTGCGGAAGTAGTCGAGGGCACGACGACCCATTTCAAGGCCGAAAAAGCTGCTGAGCATGGCGAACCTCTCCTCCCCTACGCGATGGTCATCCTCTGAAGTCGTAGCCGCCGGAGGACGTTCCGAAGGAGCCCTCCAGACGTCTCCACTCGTTGACGAGCAACTCGCCGAGCATGGAGCTCTGTTCCACGAGCCTCGAGAGAATCTGCATCTCCGATTTGAGTTTCAGCACTGCCTGCCGGAGCGCATCCCCGGCGGTGCGAAGCCGAGTAGCCTCCTCCTCGGTCAACTTGGAAGCAAGAGCGCTTACCGTGGGGTCGCAGCCGAGCACCGCCGCAAGCGCCTTCGTCTCGCGCTCCCTTGCGGCCTCGGAAGCGCGAGCCTTGGCTGAAAGGGATTGCGCGCTTTTCATCAGCTCCTGCAACGAAGAAAGGCGCTCTTCTCTGAGCGCCTCCCGCTGTCGAACGATGACGTCCCACAATTCAAGCAGCCTTTGGGTCTGCTGCTCGAGAAGGGGAATCAGGTTTTCCACCACGGGGTCATTCCTCCTTTTGCAGGATGCCCGCGGCAAGAAGACGTTGCGCGACGAGAGTCAGGTTCGGCGTGTACGTACCGGACTGAATCTGTTCACGAAGCGCGTCGACACGTTCGTTACGGATCTCGGGAACTTTTTTCAGCTCGGAAGAGACTTTGGCCAGTTCCTTGGCAAAAGCGCTGACCTCAAGTCCGTCCCCTTGGGCTTCGCCTGAAACGGATTTGTATTTGCCGGCGCTTTTCTGCAGATACTGGGCACCCAGAACGCGCTGCACCTTGTCGATCATGATCTCTCACCCCTGTCCATGAAGCTCGCTTCCAGTATCGGAATATCTTGAGAAAAGCTTTAGCACCCGGGGGAAAAATCGGCGTTTTGCGCGACACATGTGCCACATAAAACGCCCCAGGTTTTACGCGACGCAGACGCTCGGGGAACCGTCGCACAGGACCGCTGCCACAGAGCCGTCGGAAACGCGCTCAACGCTCCTTTTTATTGCGGCGGTATTTCTGATGGACGTACAGCAGATTCTTCTTGTCCTTGAGAATGTCTGCGTGAATTCTTCGGGAGCAGGCAGAGCACAGGTTTCCTGTCGCAATGGAGGCACCGCAGGATTGACAGTTCCGTCGTCCCTTTCCGGGTTCGACCTTCTGAATGCGCCCGTCCTCAACGAGGGCCTGGAGGAATTTTTCGTCAAGGTCGAGAAGTTTCGACAGGTCCTGAACGGTGGGAGTGAGCTTGGGATGGGCACGCAGAAAATCCCGCACGTAGGCGTACACCTCGTCGAGTTCGGCTCGACACTCGTTGCACACCGACGAGGTGCCGGCGCTCACGAAGGCGTTGCCGCAGACGGCACAACTGCGCAGATCAAAGTGGGCCATGCGGATTCCCTCCCCGGGAGCGACTCCAGGAAACCAGAGCGGACACCGCTCCACCGGCACGCATCACCGCGCCGGCGGCCCGCAGGAACGTGGTTCCCGTGGTGCACACATCATCAACAAGTATAACGCCTCTCAAGGGACCTGAACAGCGGCGCACCGCGAGGGCCTCTTCGGGAAGACTTCTGCGGTCGGCGGCGGAGCGCTCCGCCTGGGGAGGGAGGGATCTTTGCCATTCCAGCACATCTCGGACCGGGCGGGAGAGAACCGAGGCCATTCCTTCCGCGAGAAGCTTTGCCTGATTGAAGGAACGCGGACTCCCCCGGTGGAGCGGAACGGGAATGAGATCGCCCTCGGGGAAGCTCGGGCACGCGGCGACAAGCCGGCCGAGCGCGTGTCCCATGGGGATGCCGAGAGAGGCCTGACCTCGGTATTTGAGATCGAGGAGAAGACGCCGTGGCATGCCGTCGTGAAGGGTGCCGAAGAAGAGCGGCGGCAGATCGGGATGTGCCGGACAGGGTGCGGGAACACCACAACGGGGACAGACCGGTGTCGGCGGTGGAAGAAGCGCGTCGAGACAGGCGGGACAAACGGGAACCGCCATGCGTCCACAGAGCGGGCAGACTGCTGGCCAGAGGAGATGGCAGAAAACCTGTCGCAGAAAGGTGAACATGCCCTACAGCAGAACCGGAAACGTTCCGCCTCGAGAACGCCCGGCGAACGACACTCCGGTTTTTTTGCCGGAGGAACGGAAGACGGCAGCGAGGGCGAAATCGAACGCCCCCGCTGCCGTCAAAGGGTTTCTTCCCACGCGTTCGTTCTTTTTCAGCGCCCCGCGGCCTTGCGAAGCGCCTCGGCCCGATCCGTGCACTCCCACCGGGGCAGAGGATCCAGATCGATGCGTCCCATGTGTCCATAGGCGGAGAGCCGGCGATACTGGGGCTTGCGGAGTTCCAGATCCCGGATGATGGCGGCGGGACGGAAGTCGAACTGTTCGCGCACAAGCCTCGTGAGCGTGGCGTTGTCCACGACGCCGGTGCCAAAGGTCTCCACCATGATGGAAACGGGATGGGCCACACCGATGGCGTAGGCCACCTGGATCTGACACACTTCCGCCAGCTCCGCGGCGACGATGTTCTTTGCGGCATAGCGGGCCATGTACGCGGCGGAACGATCCACCTTGGTGGGATCCTTGCCGGAGAAGGCACCTCCGCCGTGAGGCGCGACACCGCCGTAGGTATCGACGATGATCTTGCGTCCCGTGAGACCGGTATCCGCCATGGGACCGCCCAGCACAAAGCGGCCCGTGGGGTTGACGAGAAGACGGGTCTTTCCGTCCAGCAGCGCCGCAGGGATCACCGGTTTGATGACGTGCTCCAGAATGTCCGCGGCGATCTGTTTCTGCTCCACTTCGGGATGATGCTGGGTGGAAACGACGATGGTGTCTGCACGGAGAGCTTTTCTCCCCTCGTATTCCAGCGTCACCTGGGTTTTTCCGTCGGGGCGCAGATAGGGGAGAACGCAGTCTCTGCGCATTTTGGCGAGCCGCCGGGCCAGACGATGGGCCAGTGCGATGGGAAGAGGCAGATATTCCTCGCATTCGTTGCAGGCATAGCCGATCATCATGCCCTGATCGCCTGCGCCGACTTTGTCGATCTCGTCGTCGTTCATGTCTTTTTCGCGGATTTCCAGGGCCTTGTCCACTCCCTGGGCGATGTCGGGAGATTGTTCGTCGATGGCGGTGATCACCGCGCAGGTATCCCCGTCGAATCCGTACTTCGCTCGGGTGTAGCCGATTTCCTTGACGATGGATCTCGCAAGGGCCGGGATCTCCACGTAGCAGGACGTGGTGATCTCTCCCGCGACAACGACCAATCCGGTGGTGACGAGAGTCTCACAGGCAACCCGTCCCATGGGGTCCTGTTCGAGAATCGCGTCGAGAACTCCGTCGGAGATCTGGTCCGCCAGCTTGTCCGGATGCCCTTCCGTCACCGACTCGGACGTGATGAGAAAACGCTCGTTCGCCATAACCTACCGCACCTCCACAACACAACATTACTGCCCATGTGCGCGAAACATCACGGGCAGAAAAACGTCAACCTCGTAATGCACATTTTATACAGTGCCCGGGAAGAAATGTCAACGCACGACATTCCACACGGCGTTCTCCCGGAAAAAGCTGCTGGGGAATCACGTCAGGAATATTCTATCGGTCTGCGGAGCAACATGACCGCCCCTTCCCGATACTCGAATCCGTGAGGCGCGAGAAAGGGAGCAAGATCGCTGGTATAGGTGATGAGAAGCGGGATGTTGCGCACCGCCGGATGCTCCAGAACATATTCGAGCAACGCGGATCCAAGTCCCTTTCCCTGGTGGTCGGGATGAACGAGGATGTCCCAGAGCGATCCACGGAAGACAAAATCCGTGAGAAGGCGACAGAAAGCCACTACCTTACGTTCAAAGTGGACGGAAAAGCACATGCTGCTCCCCTCGAGCATTTTCCGGATCTCCTCAAGGGAACGGCTTCTCCCCCATCGTGTGAAAAGATAGAGGTTATGTATGCTCTCCGCGTCCACGGCCAGTTTGCTGTCGTAGAACAGATATCCCTGCGGAATGGGGTGCGGCACTTTCGGCACGGAGCAACCCGGATGCGTCGGAAACGGCTCTTACGGCCGGGCGGTCGCGGTATCCGCGCCGCCGAGAGACATGCCGCCACAGATACGGCGCAGATCGCCTCCGCGGGCATCGGCACTCACCGGAAGCTGCACCACCTGACCGGTACCGCAACGGGGACATATCCACATGGCCCGGGCCATGCCATCCGCGTCGGGGGCACCCGCCAACACCTTCATTTCACCGCAAAGCTGGCATGCCACGATCAGCATTTCTCCAGATCTCCCTTCATCCTCCCCGAGGAAATGCAAAATGTGCCGTTATTGTACCGCAGTTTTCTCCTCCGGGGAACGGACTTCCAACTCCACCTGCACGGGTCCTTCCGTAAAGGTGGTCTCCGCGGCGGTGACGACGAGCTCAAGCGTTCCTTTCGAAGAGGCGATCTTCTCCACGGCGTCGAAGAATTCCGCCGCGGCAAGATTGCCCACCGTCCCTCGAAGCGGATCGCGCAACACGCCGTCCGCCGTGGCTTTTCCGTTCACCTCCGCGAGAATTTCGTAGAGTTTCGCCTCCGCCGCATCGAGAGTAAGCCCTCCCTGGATCTCGCGCACGAGCAGAACCGTCCCCGCCTCGTAGATCCGCGTGCTCTCCAGCGCCTCGACTTTGGTCTGCACACGCTCTCCGAGAACGGCGTTGGAGCTGGCCACCAGGCGAAGCACCATGCGCAGAGGAGATCCCCCCGCGCCGATCCGATCGAGCACCTGGCGAAGAGAATCTTCGCCGATCTCGACGGTCATTTCCTCGGAACCTTCGGGAAGACGACGGCGGATCACCACAACGGCACGCTCGCGCAGAGACCGAACGGCCTCTTCTGCCGCGATGCCGTCACTCCCCTGGGGAAGAGGCAACTGGGCGATGATCTCTCCGGCCAGGACGATGATGCGCCCCGCACGGATCTGCTCGAGACCCTTTCGGAGTGTCTCGATGTCCTCCTGCAGCTCGGTCCGTTGCGCCTCAAGGCGATGCACTTCTCTCTCCAACTCCTGGCGGCGCGCCTCGGCGGCACTCTTCGCGGCAAGAGAACTCTCGAGCTGCTCCTGAAGGGTTCGCAGAGACTCCTCGCTCTCGGCAAGGCGTCTTTCCACCCGGGCCAGCTCCTGGCGCTTCGCGGCGAGTTCCGCTTGATTTTCGAAAAGCCGGAGTTCGAGGGCCTGCATCTCCTGCTGATTTTCCTGAAGCTGAGAGGTGAGTTCGGTGATCTGCCGCTGGACGAATTTGAGGCTGAACAGTGCCGTCCGGACCGTATCCGTGGTGGTGGAGAGAATGGCCAGGGTGGCAAGGGTGATGAACACTCCCGTTACTGCGGTGACAATCGACGAGGTGTAGCGGGGGCGCAGACCGAAGATGGAGATGCGCTTTTTCCCGATGCGCATGCCCAATACGTCTCCCACGTAGGCCACGACAGCGCTGACGAGAACAAGAACGATCAGGAGCTTCCAGTTGATGTCGCCCAGACGTTCAAGCACCGCTCCATCATCTCCTCGTTTCGAAAGCTCCCTGTCCGGAAACAGGCGTCGAAGGAAAAGCCTCGTTCCGCTTGCCTCAAGGAAGAAACGACCTTCGGCGAAGAGGTCTTTCACCTGTCACGTTCACCTGTCCTGACCCAGGAACTGCCGTCCTGTCTCGGGCAGATCCGTTCCTCTTCGATTTTGCGAAAGATAGCGTACAGTGACACCTCGGAAGAGCGCCGAACCGACCTCGCGAAAACGCGATGCGATCAAGAGCAACAGAGCGAGGAATCCTTTTCATCAGAGTTTCCCAGTATCAACTGGTACCGGAAGAGTGACGCTCCGAGACAAACAGTACCACATTTTTCCCGGAATTGCCGCACGAAAAAAGCGGGCTCCCCAAGGGAGCCCGCGGACATGGCTTTTTTACGGCGTCGGCCTTTTTCCGAAAACGTGTTCCGGGAGCAAAGCTTACTTGCCCATGCCCTTGAGAACTTCCCGGGAAATCTCCAGACTCTTCTCGATATCCTCCACGGGAACGTTGAGGGCGGGACGATACCGCATGGAAACGTTGCCGCAGGGAAGAATGAGCATTTTCCTGTCCCAGCATCCCTTCTTGAAGGTTTCCCGCAGCTCGGCGTTGGGGAAATCGTAGGCGCACATAAGCCCCTTGCCACGCACGTTGGAAATGAGGTGGGGGAATTCCTTCTGGAGATCCAGAAGCCCGCTGAGCAACCGGGAGCCCGCCGTGTTGGCCACGTAGTCGAGGATGTTCTCGTCGCGGTAGATTTCGAGATAGCGGGTGGCGCGAACCATGTCGCAGATGGTACCGCCCCAGGTGGAGTTGATGCGGCTGGAGACGACGAAGCAATTGTCGTCCACGTCGTCGATGCGGGGCCCCGCCACGACGCCGCACTGCTGGGCCTTTTTCCCGAAGGAGAAGAGGTCGGGTCTCACACCGTGATGCTCCCAGGCCCACATTTTGCCGGTGATGCCCATGCCGCACTGGACCTCGTCGAAGATGAGGAGGATGTCGCTCTCGTCGCAGATCTGACGCAGAG